>CAVIXY010000038.1:0-17830 GCA_963646665.1 Bacteroides sp. CAG:545 | reverse complement strand
CTATGGAAGAGGGCCTGCGTTTCGCTATCCGTGAGGGTGGCCGTACCGTTGGTTCCGGCGTTGTTGGCAAGATCATTGAGTGATTTTGACCCTTCGCGCCTGTTCTAAGGCAAAAGGTTAAAGTTTCAAAGTCCTTCCCGTTCCGGAGAGCGGGAAGGGCTTTTTGTTTTTTCTGCTGCTCCGTGAGAAAACAAAAAAGACTCTATAGAAGCGTTTGAAAGGCTTTTGAAGTGCCGGACGTTATTCCTTGTGCACCGCTGTGAAAAAACGTCTGTGCGGCTTCTGCGGGGCTGTGAGAGCCTGCTGGCGGTGGAACAGATCGGACACTGACGGCATAGCAGCCGGGGGCTTGCACTGCAGCAGAAAATGTGGTATATATGGGGCAGAACAATGCGCTTTCGGGCGGAAGAGGGGATAGAGCAATGATGACGATTCGGACCGCGACAGAGGCCGATCTGGACGCCGTAGCGGCCGTGGAGGCGGTGTGCTTTCCGGTTTCGGAGGCAGCTACCAAAGAGGAGCTGCGGGAGCGCCTGCACAGCTACAGCGGACATTTCTGGCTGATGCTGGATGGGGACCGTGTGGTTGCCTTTGTGGATGGCATGGTGACCGATGCAGCCGACCTGACCGATGAAATGTACGCAAAGGCATCCATGCACAACGAGAGTGGTGCCTGGCAGATGATCTTTGGAGTGAACACCATTCCAGAGTATCGCCGCCGCGGTTATGCGGGCCAGCTGCTGAACCGGGCCATTGCCGATGCAAAGGAGCAGGGCCGTAAAGGCCTGGTGCTGACCTGCAAGCAGAAGCTGGTGCCGTACTATGCAAAGTTTGGTTTTGTGAATGAGGGGCTGTCTGCTTCGGTTCACGGCAACGTTGTGTGGTATCAGATGCGGCTGACCTTCTGAGAGCCAGCAGGATCGGATAGAATGCAAAAAGCGCCCCCATGCGCTCTGAGCCTTGAAGAAAGGCGGAGCGTGCGGGGGCGCTGCTTTGTTTGAGATTACGAGAAGAAATTACATGTGCAGCAGGCTGCGCTGAGCACTGGCGCGGAACTTGAGAGCTGCTGCAATAAAGGCCTTGAACAGCGGGTGTGCACGGTTGGGACGGCTCTTGAATTCGGGGTGGAACTGAGCGCCCAGGTGGAAGTCGCGGCCGGGCAGCTCCACAGTCTCCACCAGGTGGCCATCAGGGCTGGTGCCGGAAATGACCAGGCCTGCGTCCTGCATCTCCTGCCGGAACTCGTTGTTGAACTCGTAACGGTGGCGGTGGCGCTCCCAGATCTCGCTTTCGCCATAGCATTCGGCCATCTTGGTGCCGGGCATCACCTTGCAGGGATACTTGCCCAGACGCATGGTGCCGCCCTTGGGAATGTTGCCCTGCTGGTCCGCCATCAGAGCAATCACGTTGTGCTTGCCGTCCGGCGTAAACTCACTGGAATTGGCATCTGCGTAGCCCAGCACACCGCGGGCAAACTCCATAACCATGATCTGCATACCCAGACAGATGCCAAAGTAAGGCACGTGGTTCTCACGGGCATACTGGGCGGCCTGAATCATGCCTTCAATGCCGCGGTCACCGAAGCCGCCGGGTACGATGATGCCGTCCACATCGGTAAAGGCTTCCTTGCAGGCGGCCTGATCGGTCAGATCTTCGCTTTCCACCCACTTGATCTCCATCTGGCTGTCGTTTTCAAACCCGGCGTGATACAGGCTCTCCATCACGGAAAGGTAGGCATCGTGCAGTTTGACGTACTTGCCCACCAGTGCAATGGTGCACACCTTGCTGCGGGTGGCAATGCGGGAGACCACCTGCTTCCATTCCGTCAGGTCAGCAGGGGGCACATCCAGCTTCAGCTTGTCCACCACCACATCGTCCAGGCCGTTGGTGTGCAGCATCAGCGGGCACTGGTACAGGCTGGGCATGGTCAGGTTCTCAATGACGCACTCCGGCTTGACGTTGCAGAAGGTGCTGATCTTGCGGCGGATCTCGCCGCCCACGCTGCCATCGGCGCGCAGGATGATGATGTCGGGGTTCACGCCCATGCCCTGCAGCTCCTTGACCGAGTGCTGGGCAGGCTTGGATTTGTATTCGTTGGAGCCGGAAATATAGGGCACCAGCACCACATGGATGTAGCAGCAGTTGTCGCGGCCCTGCTCCAGGCCCACCTGACGGATGGCCTCCAGGAAGGGCTGACTTTCGATGTCGCCGGTGGTGCCGCCGATCTCGGTAATGACCACATCGGCCTCGGTGGAAGAGGCCAGGTTGTAAATGTAGCTCTTGATCTCGTTGGTGATGTGCGGAATGATCTGCACGGTCTGGCCCAGGTATGCACCCTGGCGCTCCTTGTTCAGCACGTTCCAGTACACCTTGCCGGTGGTCAGGTTAGAGTACTTGTTCAGGTTTTCATCAATGAACCGCTCGTAATGGCCCAGATCCAGGTCGGTCTCGGTGCCGTCATCGGTCACGAACACCTCGCCGTGCTGCAGGGGGCTCATGGTGCCGGGGTCTACGTTCACGTAGGGGTCCAGCTTCTGGCTGGCCACCTTCAGGCCGCGGCACTTGAGCAGGCGGCCCAGGGAAGCGGCTGTAATGCCTTTGCCCAGGCCGGATACAACGCCACCGGTAACGAAAATGAACTTGGTCTGTTTTTCTGCCATAAAATGTCCTCCTCTATTTTTCCCTTATACTTGTTCTTTCCTTTGGAAACCCTCTCAGTCGGCTCCCGTTGGTCGCAGCAGGCTCTCCCGAAGGGCGAGCTTTATGCGTTCTGACGGAGAAGTGCGTCCTTCACAAGGAGAACAGCGCTTCAGCCAGCAGGGGAAAACCTCCCCCAGTCGGGGGAAGGTGGCACGCCGTCTGGCGTGACGGAGAGGGTTGTTGCTTTTCCCAATCCAATATTATACACCTACATCCTCATAAGAATCAAGGATTTCCTGTGCGATTTCGGTGCGGTCACGGCGGGTGTCCATGGCCTGTTTTTCAATGCGGCGGTGCGCTTCGGCCTCTGTGAGATGTTCATGCTCCACTAGGCAGCATTTGGCCCGGCTCACCAGCCGGATCTGTGATATTTTTTCCTGCATCCGGGCATTTTCCTGCCGCATACGCTGCAGCCGGTGGTTGCTGGCGGCCGCCATGTGCATTGCCTGCAGGAAGAATGGGGTGGTAAAGGGCTTGCTGAGCAGCAGCACGCCCTGGTCGCTCAGGGGAGCCAGCAGCGGCTCTGCCTGCGCGGCCTTGACCAAAAACACCACCCCGGCATCGGTCTGCTCCACGGCATTGATGCATACTTCGTGGCCGAACTCGTCCGGCAGGGGCGCGTTGACCACGATCAGTTCAAAGTCGGATTCCGGCATCCGCCGCCGTGCTTCGGCCCCGCTGGGTACGATTACCGGCCGGGTGTAGCCCAGTTCGCTGAGCCGTGCGGCAATGTACTCGTTGGAGCTGGCACCGGCGCTTACAATCAGAGCACGTCCCATCTTCTCCGCTCCTTTCTCCTACACTCTCTTTGTTTTTGGCAGGGGTCAGATGGCGTTGAAGTAATGGATGCGCTCATACTCGGCGGGGTCTGAGGCGTTTTTCAGGGCCTGGCAGCGCTTCAGCTCCTCGGTAAAGTAGCGGTGTGCCAGTTCCTCGGGCAGTACCGCGTGCAGGAACTCGCTTTCCTGGGCGGCAGCCACGGCCTCTTCCAGGCTGGTGGGCAGCTGTTCCAGCGGCAGGGCAGCTACCACGGCGGGGTCAAACAGATTTTTGTTGACCGGGGCGGGCAGCACCATGCGGCGCTCAATGCCGTCCAGACCGGCTGCCAGCACCAGGCCGATGGCCAGGTACGGGTTGCAGGCGGGGTCCGGGCTGCGCAGTTCCATGCGGCAGTTGTCGCCCTGCACCTGGGGAATGCGCACCAGCTGGCTGCGGTTCTGGCGGCTCCAGCTCACATAGCGGGGGGCTTCATCGCAGCCAAAGCGCTGGTAGCTGTTGGGCAGGGGATTGGTAAAGGCGGTCAGCTCCCGGCTGTGGGCCAGCACACCGGCCATAAAGCTGCCGGCAATGCTGTCCGGGGCAATGTCGCCCTCAAACAGGTTGTGTCCGTCCATGTACAGCGAGAGGTTGATGTGCAGGCCGCTGCCTGCCTGGTCCGGCAGGGGCTTGGGCAGAAAGCTGGCGTGCAGGCCGCTGCGCATGGCAATGGCGCGCACGATCTGCTTGAACATCATCACATTGTCGGCGGTTTTCAGCGGGCCGGCATGGTGGAAGTCGATCTCATTCTGGCCGCTGCCGCTTTCGTGGTGGCTGTGCTGGGGGCTGAGACCCATCTGCTCCATGGTCAGGCAGATGTCCCGGCGCAGATTTTCCCCGGCATCCAGCGGGGCTACGTCAAAGTAGCCGCCAAAGTCGATGGGAATGCGGGTGGGGCGGCCCCGGTCATCGGTTTCAAACAGATAAAATTCGCATTCAGCACCCACATTGCAGGTCAGGCCAAGTTTGCGGAATTTACGGTTCACGCTGCGCAGAAACCCGCGGCAGTTGCCGCCAAAGGCGTTGCCGTCCGGCTTTTCCACATCGCAGAAGAACTGCATCACCCGGCCCTCGGTGGGGCGCCAGGGCAGAATGGTCACGGTGGACAGATCCGGCCGCAGCACCAGGTCGCTTTCTTCCACGTGCATAAAACCGGCAATGGAGCTGCCGTCAAAGCACACACCGTCCTCCAGGGCCTTGGGCAGGTCGCTGGCCAGCACGGCAATGTTCTTCTGGGTGCCAAAAATATCGCAGAAGGCAAAGCGCACAAACTTGACGTTGTTGTCCTCTACAAAGTCCAGGATATCCTGTTGGGTCGAATAACTCATAATGATTTCCCTTTCAAATAAAAACGCCTAAAGGCCTGCCCTCAAAACAGGGAGCAGGTCTTTAGGCTGGTGTAAAAAATAGGAAAAGGAGAATGGCATTTTCAGATCCGCAGCCTACGGATGATGCTGTTCTGCGGTTGCGTCCGGAGATCAGACGTAATAGAGCATCTTGCTGTAGCTGGGCAGGGGCCAGTAGTCCTCACCGCAGATGGTCTCGGCATCATCGGCTGCTGCACGCAGGGCGTCCATTGCCGGGATCACGTTGTCGTGGAAGGAAACGGCCTTTTCTGCTTCCGAAGGCAGAGCCTTGGCGGCATTGACGGCATCCTGCAGCACGTCAATGGCATCGCTCATGGCATCGGCATCGGCAGAAAGCTTGGTCAGGGTCTTGGTCTCGCTGCGCACGCTGATGCCCTCGCTGACGGCCAGCTTGGAAGCAGCAGTATTGGCCAGCTCGCTCATGTAGGAGTTGACGGCAGGCAGCAGCTGCTTGCGGGCCATCTCCAGCATGGTCAGAGCTTCGATGTTGATGATCTTGGAGTAGTGCTCCATCTCCACCTCGTAGCGGCTCTCCATCTCCACCTTGGTCAGCACGCCGAACTCTTCCATCAGCTGGATGTTCTTCGGTGCCACCAGGGCGGGCAGGGCAGCGGGGGTGTTCTTCTTGTTGGGCAGGCCGCGCTTGGCTGCCTCTTCTTCCCACTCGGCGGTGTAGCCGTTGCCGTTGAAGATGACGCGGCGGTGATCGCGGATGGTGCGCTTGACCAGGGCAATGGCAGCGCTGGTAAAGTCCTCAGCGCCTTCCAGCTCATCGGCGTAGCCCTTCAGTTCCTTGGCAACTACGGTGTTCAGGATGGTGTTGGCATCGCTCAGGTTCTCGGCAGAGCCAGGCATACGGAACTCGAACTTGTTGCCGGTGAAGGCAAAGGGGGAGGTACGGTTGCGGTCGGTGGTGTCCTTGCTGAACTTGGGCAGCACGTCCACGCCCAGGTCCATCTTCATCTTGACGGGGCCGGCGTAGGGAGAATCGGATGCAATGGCATCAATGACGGCTTCCAGCTCTTCGCCCACGAAGATGGAGATGATGGCCGGAGGTGCCTCGTTGGCGCCCAGACGGTGATCGTTGCCCGGGGTAGCAACCGAAGTGCGCAGCAGGTCGGCGTATTCATCCACAGCCTTGATGACGGCGGCCAGGAACACCAGGAACTGCAGGTTCTCCATGGGGGTGTCGCCCGGGTCCAGCAGGTTCTCGGAAGAAGTGCTCATGGACCAGTTGTTGTGCTTGCCGCTGCCGTTCACGCCTTCAAAGGGCTTCTCGTGCTGCAAGCACACCAGGCCGTACTTGGGAGCGATCTTCTTCATCATCTCCATGGTCAGCAGGTTGTGGTCAATGGCAACGTTGGTGGTGTCGAAGATGGGAGCCAGTTCGTGCTGGCAGGGGGCCACTTCGTTGTGCTTGGTCTTGGCGGGAACACCCAGCTTCCACAACTCTTCGTCCAGCTCCTTCATGAAAGCAGAGACTTCGGGACGGATGACGCCAAAGTAATGCTCTTCCAGCTCCTGGCCCTTGGCAGAGGGAGCACCAAACAGGGTGCGGCCGGTGAGGATCAGATCCTGACGGGCTTCGTAGTCCTCTTTCTTGATCAGGAAGTATTCCTGCTCGGGGCCAACGGTGGTGGAAACATAATCCACATCCTTGCCAAACAGCTTCAGGATACGGACAGCCTGGCTGGACAGTGCGTTCATGGAGCGCAGCAGCGGGGTCTTTTTGTCCAGAGCCTCGCCGGTGTAGCTGACAAAGGCAGTGGGAATGCACAGCACGTCATCCTTCACGAAGGCGTAACTGGTGGGGTCCCATGCGGTGTAGCCACGGGCCTCGCAGGTGGCACGCAGGCCGCCGGAGGGGAAGGAGGAAGCATCGGGTTCGCCGCGCACCAGCTCCTTGCCGGAAAACTCCATAATGGCAGTGCCATCGCCCACGGGGCTGACAAAACCATCGTGCTTTTCACTGGTGATGCCGGTCAGCGGCTGGAACCAGTGGGTGTAGTGGGTGGCACCCAGCTCCATGGCCCAGCGCTTCATCACGCTGGCCACCACGTTTGCCACCTCAATATCCAGCGGAGCACCCTTGTGCAGGGTATTCTGCAGGCTCTTATAAGTAGCGCTCGGCAGGCGCTCCTTCATCACATGTTCGTTAAAGACCTTGCTGCCGTAGATTTCCATAACATTTGCTGCCATAAATCCTACTCCTTACTTGATCTTATTTTTCCCTTCCGTCTATAGCTTTTCTGCTGCCGCAAAGCCGCATTCAAAGCACGAAAGCCTTTTAACAAAAACGGCGCTGCGAGTCAGGAGGTGACCCACAGCGCCGTTGCTGTCTATGGTTTGATTATAGCCGCTGCGGGGCCAAAACGCAATTGACAAAACTGACGATTCTGCACAAACGCACTCCCGGATTTTTGGAGCATCCGCGCTTTGGTATGACTTTTAGATCACCTGGAACAGGAAGAACTTCAGATAGTTCGTTTCCGGCACGCCCCATAGGATGGGATGATCCGGGGCCTGCTGCTTTACCTCGATCTGCCGCAGCTGGCGGTGGGCGTCCTTGGCGGCAGCCCGCAGCATTTTGATGAACAGCTCCTCGGTGGCAAAGTGGGAGCAGCTGGCCGTGGCCAGATAGCCGCCGCGGGGCAGTAGCTTCATGGCGCGGTAGTTGATCTCCTTGTAGCCGCGCATGGCGTTTTCCACGGTGCGGCGGGCCTTGGTAAAGGCCGGCGGGTCCAGAATGATGAAGTCGTAGGGGTGCCCTTCTTTTTCCAGGCGGGGCAGCAGCGCAAAGGTGTCCTCGCAGAGAAAGTCCATGTTGGTCAGGCCGTTGCGCTCGGCATTGCGCTTGGCCATGGCAATGGCGTCCGCGCTGATGTCGGCAGCCGTTACCCGGGCGGCTCCGCCTATGGCAGCGTTCAGCGCAAAGCTGCCGGTGTGGGTAAAGCAGTCCAGCACGGTGTGCCCGGCAGCAAGACGTGCCACGGCCCGGCGGTTGTACTTCTGATCCAGGAAAAAGCCGGTTTTCTGGCCGTTTTCAAAGTCTACATGGTAGTACACGCCGTTTTCGCAGATCTCGGTCTGGGTGCTGTCCGGGTGGGTCTCGCCGGGCAGGGCAAACCAGCCTTTGTTCTGTTCGAGGCCTTCCTTGGCACGCAGAGCTTCATCGTTGCGTTCATAGATGCCGTCAATGGTCTGGCCATCGGCCCGCAGCACATCGGCCAGAAGGGGGAAGAGCACAGGCTTGAGCTTTTCCATGCCCACACTCAACGTCTGGGTGACCAAAATGTTGTTGAACCGGTCTACCGTCAGGCCGGGGAACTGGTCGGCTTCGCCAAAAATGACGCGGCAGGCGGAAAGGTCAGCCGGTTCCAGAACCGTTTTGCGGTAGGCCCAGGCGTATTCCACCCGGCGGCGCCAGAAGGCGGCGTCAAAGGCATCGTTGGCGTTGCGGCTGATCAGGCGCACCCGGATCTTGCTTTTCAGCGAGACAAAGCCGGTGCCCAGGTAAGCGCCCTTGGGGCTGACGACATCGGCCAGGGTGCCATTTTCCGGTTCTTCGGCCGGGGTTTCCAGAATGTCGTTCTCGTACACCCAGGGGTGGCCGCCCACCAGCAGGCCTTCGGCGTGTTTATTTACTTTATAAATGGGATAGCTGCGTTCTTTCATGAGATTCTCCTTCTTCCAAATCTACCCTTTATCATATCATAAATTCATGGTATTATAAATAAGAAATGCAAAAATTACACGAAAGAAGGAACCAGGTATGGAGATCGAGCGCAAGTGGATGGTAAAAGGCTGGCCGGAGGGCCTGCCGCTGAAGGAAGAGTTTGCCATGCGGCAGGGGTACATCAGCGTACACCCCACGGTGCGCATCCGGGAGGAAGCGCTCACGGGCGGCAAAACGGACTACATCCTCTGTTTCAAGAGCGAGGGCGGCCTTGCCCGGGAAGAGATCGAGCGCAGCGTAGACCGGGAACTGTTTGAAGAGCTGGAACAGAAGATCATCGGCAAACCGCTCATCCGGAAACTGCGCCGCAGCTTTGCACTCTGTGACGGGGCGGTGCTGGAAGTGAACCATGTGGACGAGGGCCTGCCCACGGAGTTTTGGTATGCCGAAGTGGAGTACCCCACCGTGGAAGCAGCCCGCGCCTGGCAGCCGGCCGCCTGCGGCCTGGCGGATTACCTCAGCAATGAAGTGACCGACCAGCCCGGCCAGAGCATGGGTGCCTACTGGCTGCAAACGAGAGGGTGATGGGCAAGGCGGCGAGATGCTGCTGACCGGACCTGTGAGCCGGTAGCTTTCTCTTCGGACGCGATTCGGGGCATTCCATCCCCCGCCCTACTGCCTGCGGCAGCAGGGACCCACCCTCTGGACGGTCCTCAGAGAAACTCCCGGCCCGCAGGTCCCTATAACAGACTCTATAGCGAAAGGACGGAATTCATACGAAAAAAGCCAAACTCAAACTGGAACTGCAGTACAACTCCCCGGTGATCCTTACCTTTTTTCTGCTGTCGCTGCTGGTGCTCCTGCTGGACGACTGGACCGATGGCTGGACCACCCTGCATCTGTTCTGCGTGTACCGCTCTTCCATGAAAGATCCGCTGTTCTACGTCCGGCTGTTCGGCCATGTGCTGGGCCATGCCGGGTGGGATCACTTTTTGAACAATATGCTGCTGCTCCTTGTCATTGGCCCGCCGATGGAGGAAAAATACGGCAGTAAGCCGCTGCTGTGCGGAATGCTGTTCACAGCTTTTGTCACCGGTGTGCTGCAGTGCGTGCTGTTCCCGCGCAGCGGCCTGCTGGGAGCATCCGGCATTGTGTTCATGCTCATTATGCTGTCCTCGCTGGCAGGCTTTTCGGGCGGCATTCCGGTCACCATGCTGCTGGTAGCGGCCCTGTACTTCGGCCAGCAGGTATACGACATCCTGTTTGTGCACGACAATGTGGCAAACTTTATGCACATTGTGGGCGGTGTGTGCGGCACGGCGTTTGGCTATTACTTTGCCCTGCCGCGCCGTCGCAGCAAACGCCGCCGGAAATGACCCCCTTGCAATCCGGCAGGGAATGTGGTAGGCTGTGGAAGAACACAGACAAAGGAGAATGCTTCCATGAAAATTGCAGTGAATTACGAAAACGGCCAGATCTTCCAGCACTTTGGCCAGACTAAGACCTTCAAGGTCTACACCGTGGAAAACAACACCGTTACGGCTGCAGAGCTTGTGCCCGGCGCGCCGGAAGGCCACCATGCCCTGGGCCATCAGCTGGCCGCCATGAAGGTGGATGTGGTCATCTGCGGCAGCCTGGGCATTCCCATGCTGAATCTGCTGCAGGGGGCCGGCATCCAGGTGTGCGGCAATGTGACCGGCAGTGCGGACGATGCGGTGCAGGCTTACCTGAACGGCACCCTGGTGTCCAGCACAAAGGCACACGCCTGCGGCTGCGGCCACTGATCCTTTGCATCAACAAAAAAAGCTGACGGCCCCGGGGCGGGAACCGTCAGCTTTTTTTGTTGCATAAGGGCCGGAGAATGCTGCTTACTCCTGCGGGACGCTGTTCAGTTCCCGGCGGATGGCACGGAACTGCGGCGGAAGTTCCGCGTCCGGCATGTTTTTCGGCGTGTCAATGGTGCCGGTGGTCTGCGCGGTTTCGTAGTACCAGCATTTGTACTCCACCATGGCCAGGGTGTGCTGCAGCTCTTCCATCTGCTGCTGCAGCACTTCGCGCTGATGCCGGAACATGGCAAGGCGCGTGTCGATGGTGCCGTTGCCCTGGCGGGCCAGCTCAATGTACTGCCGGATGTCCTTGAGGGACATGCCGGCTTTTTTCATGCAGTTGATCACCCGCAGCCATTCCAGGTCGGAGTCGTGAAACTGGCGGATGCCGCCGGACGAACGCCCCACAAAGGGCAGCAGCCCTTCCTTGTCGTAATAGCGCAGGGTGGATGCGGGCACCCCCAGCAGCTTTGCCATTTCGCCTACGGTGTAAACCATGTTGTACCTCCCGGGCCGCCTGTGCGGCAGAGTTTAGCTGCCTTTAGCATACAACTGCAGAGGGGAAAATGTCAAGCCGCAGCGGTCATACGTCCAGCCGGGGGCGGGCAGACATCTCCCAGAAGTGCAGCTCATGCTCGGAGCAGGCCTTGAAAATGGCCCGGCAGCGGGCCTCCCGCTCGGGGGTCAGGCCGGTGCACACACGCTCGGTGTAAGCGGCCCAGGCCCGGCAGGCTTCCTCGTAGCCGGGGCCGGCATAGTCCCGCACCAGCGGCCAGTAGGGGGTGTCTTTCACGGCGGGGCTGCGCTCCACCAGCTTCTGGAAGATCCAGCCGTAACTCAGCATACAGGGCAGGCAGGCCATCATGCACTCGGCTTCGCCCTCGCCGGTCCGGGCAGCTTCCACCATGCAGGCGGTGTAGGCCTGGTTCTCCGGGCGCAGGGGCAGGGTCTGGATCTGGGCATCGGTCAGGCCGTAGCGCTTGAGGTAGTACAGGCGGGTGGCCCCTTCGCCCTCGTTCACAAAGGACAGCAGAGAATAGTAGTTGCGCACGGTATCCATGGTCTCGGCGCGGGTCATGCCCCAGGCAAACACCTTGGCGTACTCCCGCAGATACAGGCTGTCCTCCACGATGTAGCCCTTGAAGCAGGCTTCGTCCAGGGTGCCGTTTTCCAGTTTGGTCAAAAATTCAGAGTCCAGGCATTCCTGCCAGATGGGCAGGTTCTCCTGCACCAGGTCTTTTACAAAGCTCATCAGCGTTCTCTCCTTGTTCCAACAATGCGGCGCAGCTGCTGCACGGGCAGCACGGATACCAGAAGCAGGGTCAGCAGGCCTTCGGTGCCGTGGCCGGACAGGTTGGCCAGAATGCTGTAGGCCCAGGGGCCGTAGCCCGCCCATGCATACTGGCCAAAGAAGGCGGCTCCGGCCATGATGTGGCTCAATACGCTGAGGGCAATGGCAAAGGCCGTGCCGGCAATCACCTCCCAGCGGCGGTCCGTGCCAAAGATGCTGGCGTAACCCAGAGCCGAAAAGCAGATTAGATGCTCCGAAAAAGGCTGTGCCCAGTGCACGGGCTGCCAGCCGGGCAGCACCAGCAGGGCCAGAATGCCGGTGACCCAGCCGGAAAGAAAAGCCACCCGCTTGTCGTAGACCAGGCTCAGCAGCAGGATGGGCAGCATGGCCCCCAGGCTGATGTGGCCGCCGGTGGGCAGGGTGATGAGGATGCAGCGCAGCACCAGGGTGGCGGCGCACATCAGGCCGGCCAGACAGATGTCCCGGGCGGTCAGGCGCAGGCCGCGGCACTGCCACAGGGTGGCAGCCAGCACCACCACCGAAAAAATACCAACGATCCAGTTAGTCACCGACAAATTCTCCCTTCAGGGCAAACATGTGGTCCATGGGGCCGGAGCCTTTGCCCAGGTCCAGCATGGCAGACAGGCAGCCGGAAATGTAAGCTTTGGCGCGTTCCACCGAGGTGTCCAGGTCGTACCCCTTGGCCAGGTTGGAGGCAATGGCACTGGACAGGGTGCAGCCGGTGCCGTGGGTGTTGGGGTTGGCAATGCGCTTGCCGTGGAACCACTTGCCGGTGCCGTTGCGCCACAGCAGGTCATCGGCATCGTTGATCTGATGGCCGCCCTTGCACAGCACGGCGCAGCCGTATTTCTCGCTGATGCACTTGGCGGCGGCTTCCATTCCGGCGGCATCTGCAATGGTCATGCCGGACAGGATCTCTGCTTCCGGGATGTTCGGGGTGAGCACCTCGGCCAGGGGCAGCAGTTTCTCGGTCAGGGCCTGCACGGCGTCATCCCGCAGCAGCTTGGAACCGGAGGTGGCTACCATCACAGGGTCCACCACAATGTGCCGGGCCTTGTAGGCGTGCAGTTTTTCGGCAATGGTGCCGATCAGTTCCGCCGAGCTTACCATGCCGATCTTGACGGCATCCGGGTAGATGTCGGTGAACACGGCGTCCAGCTGGGCGGCCAGAAAATCCGGCGTGGTCTCAAAAATAGCGGTCACGCCCGTGGTGTTCTGCGCGGTCAGGGCGGTAATGGCGCTGGTGGCAAACACACCGTTGGCGGTCATGGTCTTGATGTCGGCCTGGATGCCTGCGCCGCCGCTGGAATCGCTGCCGGCAATGGTCAATGCAGTTTTCATGGTACAAAACTCCCTTGCAAAAAACATGCGGACATGCCTGTTCAGGCATATCCGCATGGTGATGCACAAGGTGCTGCGCCGGTATATCCCTACGTTGGCATTATCCAAATCAGGTTCAAGGTCTGGGCGATGCAGCCCACTCTCAGCCTGCTTTGCGCAAGCTCCCTTTTTTACAACGCACAGCATACCACACTGTGGCTGGTTTTGCAAGCCCTGTTATTCTTCCAGCGCGGTACGAAGGTTGGCCAGAACCTTCTGGCTTAGCAGCACAAACGCCTGCCGGGTGCGCCCGGCGGACACGTTGGCACAGTGCACATTTTCCCGGGAAAAGAAGCCCTCGTCCACCGGCCCGGCGGCGGCCCGGGTATCGCAGAAAAAGTGGGTGCCCGGCAGGGCCAGCCAGTCCTGCAGGGCGGCAGAGTCAAACCCGGGGCCGATGGAGGTGTTGAACAGCACTTTGCCGCTGCCCAGCTGCGCAAACTCTTCGCGGCCCAGCAGCAGAACGTTCTTGTTCAGGCAGGTAAACACCACTTCGCTCTCGGTCAGCAGCTGCGGCAGCGGCTTGTAGGCCATGCCGGCGGCTTCCGCGTCCGGTTTGCGGGTGCGGCTGTAATAGCAAACTTCTGCGCCCATGAACTGCAGTGCATCGGCGATCATCCGGCCGGATACCCCCAGCCCCACAATGCCAACCTTCAGGCCGGTGATCTCCACCGGCTCTTCGTGCAGCATGGGCAGGCCAAAGCCGTGCAGCAGGCCGGTCAGCTCGTGCAGGACGTATTCCACCACGCCCCGGTCTCCGTAATCCCGGATGCCCAGCACCCGGATGCCCCGGCTGCGGGCAAAGGCAATGTCCACATTGGCGCTCTCTTCGGAGTACAGGCTGCAGCACATGCCGATGTAGCGGATGCGCGGGCAGCGCTCCAGAACCTCCCGGTCGATGCGGGAGGTATAGCTCAGCAGCACGGCATCTGCATCCCCGATGCGCTGCACGATCTCATCATTGCTGGAGGGAACGTCCCGGAACAGCACTACTTCTCTGGCATACTGGTGCAGCTGCTCCTCGGCAGAAGGAATCAGACTGACCGGCTCAATGGCAACCAGCTTTTCAAACATCAGGCGGCCCTCCTTTTAATAGAAGCAGATGGGGGAGGCCAGATTGCGCAGCAGGGCTACGGCGCTCCAGGCGGCAATGGCGCTGTTGCGGGCGCAGATGTCTACCACGGCCTTGGCACCCTCGATCTCGGCGGTGATGCAGTGGTCATCGCCCACCCAGCCGGGCACGGAGTTCATCACCACACCGGTGCTTTCCGGGCCGGTGGTGGCCAGCGCAGTGGCAACTGCCACGTTGACCCGGCGGGGGAAGGTGGCAATGGCCTGCTTGGCGTTGCCGGTGAACACGGTGGATTCTGCAGCATCGGTCAGCAGGTGCTCGTCCCACACGGGCGTGTTGCGGAAGCCTTTGGCCCCGGTGTGGGTCTGGATGCCGGCAGTTTCCGGCAGGCCCTGGGCTTCCGCCATCAGGGAGATGGTCTGCAGGACGTCAAAGCCGCCGATGGCTCCGCTGGCCAGGTGCACTTTGGCACCGCCTTCCCGGGCGGCAGCCTGCACCTGCTCGTAGAATGCCTGGTCGGCAAAGGCACCAATGGACAATACCACCAGGTTCACGCTCCTGCGCAGAGCGGGAATGGACAGGGTGCGCACAGCCTCCACCGAGGCGGCTTCCACCAGGTATTCCGGCTCCAAGGCCAGCAGCTCGTCCAGGCTGGCACAGGCCTTGCAGCCTGCGGCAGCGGCCGTCTTTTCTGCCGAAGCGCTGGTGCGGCTGAAAACGCCCACCAGCTCATAGTCCGGCAGCAGGCCCTTTTTCCAGGCGTCCGCCACGATATTGCCCAGGGACCCACAGCCGAGGATGCCAAATTTTGTTTTCATGCTCCAAACTCCTTTTTGTTGTGTTGTTCTGATAAAAACAGTATACCATGCCCCGGTGGAAAACGGAAGCCGGAATGCACCTTTTGCAGCGGGAATTCATACACCGGAACAAAGGGGGAGTGCAACTTGGAACAGATCGTGTGGACGGCGGGCACCCTGCTGCTTCCGGCGGCGTGCACCACACTGGGGGCGGCCGGCGTTTTTTTGCTGCGCAGCCCGGCGCAGCAGCCCACCCGGCGCGTCCTGACCGGAATGGCGGCAGGCATCATGCTGGCTGCCAGCGTGTGGAGTCTGCTGCTGCCTGCCATTGCGCGGGCCGGGGCGTACGGAGGGGCCGCCTGGGTTCCGCCTTCGGTGGGGCTGGTGCTGGGGGCGGCGGGGCTGCTGCAGATGGAACACGCGGCCCAGAAGCTGCTGACGGGCGGCAGGCAGCCGGGCCGCTCCATGGTGCTGGCGGTGACCCTGCACAATCTGCCGGAGGGTATGGTAGTGGGGCTGGCCGCTGCGCTGGCGCTGAACGGAGACCCGGACGCTGTGAGCGGTGCACTGGCGCTGAGCCTGGGCATCGGGCTGCAGAACATCCCGGAAGGGGCGGCAGTCAGTCTGCCGCTGCTGCACACAGGCCGCACCCGGCGGCAGGCATTCTATGCAGGGGCGGCCTCCGGACTGGTGGAGCCGCTGGGTGCCCTGCTGGCCTTTGCGCTGGCCGGGTGGGTGCACGCTGCACTGCCCTGGCTGATGAGCCTTGCGGCCGGCTGCATGGTGTGCGTGACGGCCCAGGAGATGATCCCGGAAGCCGTGGAAGCAGACGAACCGGCCGGTGTGCTGAGCATTGTGCTGGGTTTTGCCCTGATGATGGCCCTGGATGTGGCGTTGTAGAAAAACGTTCTTCATAACAACATAATGTTTACAAAATAATGTTGTTGTGCTATACTGAAAACGGAACGAACAGGACCCGGAACAGGAAAGGAAAACGATAAAATGGCGTTTGATTTCAAGAAAGAGTACAAGGAATTCTATCTTCCACCCAGAAAGCCGCATCTCATTACGGTTCCTGCCATGAATTTTGTGGCGGTGCACGGCAGGGGCGACCCGAACGACCCGGCGGGAGCGTATCAGGCGGCCATGGAGCTGCTGTACGGCATTGCCTTTACCATCAAAATGAGTTATAAAGGCAGCCACAAAATGGAGGGTTATTTCGAGTATGTTGTTCCGCCGCTGGAAGGCTTGTGGCATCAGCAGGGGATAGAAGGAGTGGACTATGCCCACAAGGAAACGTTTGAGTGGACCTCGATGATCCGTCTGCCGGAGTTTGTGACCCGGGAAGAGTTTGACTGGGCGGTGCAGGAAGCGGCGGCCAAAAAGAAAAAGGACTTTTCCAGGGCGGAATTTCTGACTTACGAGGAGGGTCTTTGCGTGCAGTGTATGCATCTTGGCCCCTATGATGCAGAGCCGGAGACCCTGCGGCAGATGGATGCTTTTGCAGCGGAACAGGGATATGTTGTGGATTTTTCAGATGTGCGGTTCCATCATGAGATCTATCTGAGCGACCCGCGCCGCACGGCACCCGAAAAGCTGAAAACAGTGCTGCGGCACCCGGTGCGGACAAAATAAGCTGGGAAACTTCACAAAAGCTGTCGCTTTTCCTTGTGAGATGTGCTATACTAATCTTATCTGTAAAAAACACATTGAATGGAAAAGGGAGGAGAACATCATGCAGCATGAAACTGTCATCGTGCTGGACTTTGGCGGCCAGTACAATCAGCTGATCGCGCGCCGTGTCCGCGATAACAATGTCTACTGTGAAATCTATTCCTATAAAACCGACCTGTCGGTGATCAAGGCAAAGAACCCCAAGGGCATCATCTTTACCGGCGGCCCCAACAGCGTCTATCTGGAAGATTCGCCTACCATTGACCCCGAGATCTTCAGCTGGGGTGTGCCGATTCTGGGCATCTGCTACGGCAGCCAGCTCATGATGCACCTGCTGGGCGGCCATGTGTGCCGCGCTCCGGAGCGTGAGTACGGCAAGACCGAAGTGTTCGTGGATACCGACAGCAAGATGTTTGCCGGTGTGCAGCCTTCCACCATCTGCTGGATGAGCCACAACGACTATATTGAGCAGGCGGCTCCTGGCTTCAAGATCACCGCACACACCGCAAACTGCCCGGTGGCCGCCGTGGAAAATGCCGAAAAGGGCCTGTATGCCGTGCAGTTCCACCCGGAAGTGCTGCATACCGTGGAAGGCAAGAAGATGTTGCACAATTTCGTGTACAACGTCTGCGGCTGCACCGGCGACTGGAAGATGGACTCCTTTGTGGAAAACAACATCAAGGCCCTGCGCGAAGAAATTGGCGATGGCAAGGTGCTGTGCGCCCTGTCCGGCGGCGTGGACTCTTCTGTGCTGGCAGCCATGCTGGCCAAGGCTGTGGGCAAGCAGTTGACCTGCGTGTTCGTGGACCACGGCCTGCTGCGCAAGAACGAGATGGAAGAGGTTTGCTCGGTGTTCGGCCCGGGCAATGCCAACGGGTTTGACATCAACTTCATCTGTGTGGATGCCCGCGAGCGCTATTTCAGCAAGCTGGCCGGTGTCACCGAGCCGGAGTGTAAGCGCAAGATCATCGGCGAAGAGTTCATCCGTGTGTTTGAAGAACAGGCCAAGAAGATCGGCAAGGTGGACTTCCTGGCACAGGGCACCATCTACCCGGACGTGGTGGAAAGCGGTCTGGGCGGTGAGTCCACCGTCATCAAGAGCCACCACAACGTGGGCGGCCTGCCCGACACTGTGGACTTCAAGGAGCTGGTGGAGCCGCTGCGCAACCTGTTCAAGGACGAGGTGCGTCAGGTGGGCCGTGAGCTGGGC
>CAVIXY010000037.1:0-18784 GCA_963646665.1 Bacteroides sp. CAG:545 | reverse complement strand
TGGACGGGGTGTTGCCCTTGACCACCTCGATGATGGGCAGGCCGAACTTCTTGGCAAACTCCCAGTCACGGGTGTCGTGGGCAGGCACGGCCATGATGGCACCGGTGCCGTAGGTGGACAGAACGTAATCGGAGATGAAGATGGGGATCTCGGTATCGTTGACCGGGTTGATGCCCATGACGCCTTCCAGCTTGACGCCGGTCTTTTCCTTGTTCAGCTCGCTGCGCTCAAAGTCGCTCTTGCGGGCAGCCTCGGCCTGATAGGCCTTGACGGCATCGGCATTCTTGATGATGCCCTTGTCCAGCCACTCCTTGACCATGGCGTGCTCCGGGGAGACGACCATGTAGGTAGCACCAAACAGGGTGTCGCAGCGGGTGGTGTACACGGTCAGGGTGTCACCGGCGGTGGTGCCGAAGTTGACTTCTGCGCCGTGGCTGCGGCCGATCCAGTTCTTCTGCTGGGTGGCCACGCGCTCGATGTAGTCCAGGCCGTCCAGGCCATCGATCAGCTTGTCGGCGTAAGCAGTGATCTTGAGCATCCACTGGCTCTTCACGCGGTGCACAACCTCGCTGCCGCAGCGCTCGCACACGCCGTTGACCACTTCTTCGTTGGCCAGCACGCACTTGCAGCCGGTGCACCAGTTCACGTTCATTTCCTTCTTGTAGGCCAGGCCATGCTTGTACAGCTGCAGGAAGATCCACTGGGTCCACTTGTAGTATTCGGGATCGGTGGTGTTGATCTCGCGGTCCCAGTCAAAGGAGAAGCCCAGAGCCTTCAGCTGGCTGCGGAAGTGGTCCACGTTGTTCTTGGTCACGATGGCCGGATGGATGTGGTTCTTCATGGCGAAGTTCTCGGTGGGCAGACCGAAGGCATCCCAGCCCATGGGGTACAGCACATTGTAGCCGTTCTGACGGCGCTTGCGGCTTACCACATCCAGTGCGGTGTAGCTGCGGGGATGGCCCACGTGCAGGCCTGCACCCGAAGGATACGGGAACTCCACCAGGGCATAGAACTTGGGTTTGGAGTGGTCGATCTCGACATGGAAGGTTTTTTCGTCCTCCCACACCTTCTGCCACTTGGCTTCAACAGCCTTGTAATCGTACTTCATGTTTGTAATCAGCTCCAGACTTTACTTTAACAAATACCGCGATTGGAAAATGATTTATGCTTTTAAGGTCATATATTTGTCAGCGTCCTCGCCCTCTCAGGCTCACTTCGTTCACCAGCTCCCCCAAAGGGGGAGCCAAGGCAAGCCTTACCTTTCTGCCAAAGGCTCTCCCCTTGGGAGAGCTGTCACCGAAGGTGACTGAGAGGGCGTATGCTGTCACGACCCATCTGCCTTATTTACTCAATGGTGCTGTCCGGGGTCAGGTACTCCGAAATGTCAATGGGTTCGCCATCGGCCCACAGGTGCTCCAGGTCGTAGTAGGTGCGGGTGTTGGGCACAAACACATGCACAATGACGTTGGAGTAATCCAGCAGCACCCAGTTCTTGGAGTCGTAGCCTTCGGTGTTGTAAGGCTCCAGCCCCTTCTGGGAAAGTTCAAACTCCACTTCATCGGCCAGGGCTGCCACCTGAGTGGTGGAAGTACCGGAAGCGATGACGAAGTAATCGGTAAGCACGGTCAGGCTTTCCACCTTGAGCACCCGCACATCCTGGGCCTTCTTCTTGTCCAGGATCTTGGCGATCTCAATGGCCAGCGCCTTGCTGTCGTTAAAGTTCTCCATAAGGTTTCTCCCTTCTGTCGAAAGGCTTCCCGCAGGAAGCGTTTGTCGTTTTTAATTTGCGGAACCGGCAGCCTGACCATCTGTGGTCACAGCACCGGAAAGGTCGGTATCGCCGCTGAGGATGGCATCATCCGACTCCTTGTCGATGCGGCCCATATACTGCACGTTGGCATCGGTGGACGCCGTGCCGTGGGGCCAGTCATCGGTCACAAGGTTCATCTCGCTCACATCAATGGGGCCGGTGTAGGTGCAGAAATACTGGTTGAGCAGCTGTGCAATGGAGCCGGCGTCCGGCACCACGCAGGAGTAGCCGTCAAAGGTATCGGTCTTGCCCACATTGGGCACGCCCATGAACACCGGCGTCTGCGCCAGAATGATGTTGGAGCTGTCGATCTTGAGGAAGGACACGATCAGCTTTGCAATGGTGGAAATATCCATATCGGTGTGGATATAGTTCTTGAATACCAGCGGCAGCTGATTGAGGATGTCGGTCACGCCCATGGCGCGGGCACGCTTGAACAGGCCTGCATAGAAGTAGCGCTGCATGTTCAGGCGGTCGATGTCGGAGTTGGCGTAGCCGTCACCGTGGCGGCAGCGCACAAAGAACTCAGCCGAGGCACCATCCAGATTGCGGTAGCCCTTGAGCAGCTTGCTGCCGCCGTAGGACATATCGTGGGGGATATACACCTCAATGCCGCCAAAGTTGTCCACCATTTCCACCAGGGCCTGCATATCCACCGTGACGTAGTAGTCAATGGGCAGGCGGTACTGGTCGTAGATCACATCGGCCAGGGCCGCAATGCTGCCGCCGTTGGAAAGCGCCACCGAGTTGATCTGATAGTTGGAAGCTGCATAAGTCTTGCCGTTGGACAGGGTGACTGTTTTGTTCTTGGTGGTCACCAGGCTGTTGCGGGGGATCTGCAGCATCCGCAGCGCCCCGCCCTTGATGTCGAACTGGCAGTACAGGATCATATCCGTCATGCCATCGTTGGAGGTGGGGTCGTTGGAATAGTTGCGGCCTTCCTCGTAGTCGATGCCGCAGACCAGGATGTTCACCACATCGCCCTTGTACTCCTCGGCGGTCTGGATCTCCTGCTCGATCACCGGTGTGCTTTCTGCCGGGCGGATGCTTTCTTCCACCTTATTGATCACACTCACACCGTAGACCACTACGCCGGACACCACCGCGATCACAGCCATGACCACGGCAAAGGGCAGCCAGAGCGGCGTCTTTTTCTTTTTCTTGCGGCGGCGGGGCGGCTCAGCCTTGCGCGGAGCCGAATGGCGCGGCGGTTCGCTGTACGCCCCGCTGCTGCCGGCCGCCGGGCGGCGGGCAGCTCTGGCAGCCTGATCCGGGCGGCTCAGGGAGCGGTCTGTATTGATGCGGCGTGGCGATTGGCTCATACTTTTTGTGTCCTCCAGCTTCTGACCCACCTGCAGAAACACGATTTTTCTGCAAATTCTGTCAATATTTTTTAGTATAGCATCGTCTGGCAGAATCTGCAATCTCTTTTCTGCATCCGGCGTACGGACCGTTTTTAAGCGGCAGCCCGTTTACTGTTCATTCTGCGCACAATGTGCCGCAATATCCTCGTAGGCAGCGCGGGACATGGGGTCCAGCGGCTCGCCCTGGGACAACACAAAGTCATTGGTTTGTTTGAGCGCTGCCAGCATGGCTGCATCCAGATCCTTCAGTTCCAGCTTGCGCAGCTTTTCCACGCCGGGCCAGTCCCGCTCGGCGCTGGTCATATCGGCCAGATACAAAATCTTGTCCAGCTTGGTCATGCCCGGCTTGCCGGCCGTGTGGCAGGCAATGGCGCTGAGCACCGCTTCGTCCGTCACGCCCCACTGAGTGCGGGCCAGAATGGCCGCGCACACCCCATGCCACACCGGAGCAGGGCGCTCCTCGCCGCCTTCCGCATATTCCGGATATGCCCGCATGATGGCGCGCATTTCGTCCTTGCTGATCTCCTTAGCCGAGTCGTGCAGCAGGGCCGCCAGGGCCGCCTGCTCCTCATCGGCTCCATAATGCTTTGCCAGCTTCACCGCCATTTTTTTGACGTTGATGGTATGCTCGTAGCGCTTATCGCTCAGGCGGCTGCGCACAAGCTCTTTTGCCTGTTTCAGATCCATTGCCTGGTACTTCCTTTTGGTTTTGATACAACTGTTCCCGCCGGATGATCTCCCGCACGCTTTCCGGCAGGGCATCCGTGCAGGGGTCGCCTGCGGCCAGCCGGGCACGCAGGGCGCTGCTGGCCATGGGCAATGCTTCCACCCGGGCAAACAGGATGCGCCCGCCTGCCAGGTCCAGCTGCCGGGCCTTGGCCTGCAGCTCCGGGTCATCGCCGGTGTTCCGGCTGGTTACCACCAGGTGCGCCAGCCGCAGAATGTCCTGCCAGCGGTACCAGCCGTCAAAGCTGAGCAGCATATCGCTGCCCATGGCCAGATACAGCTGCGCCCCGGGGTGCAGCGCCGCCAGCATTTCCAGCGTGAGCACCGTGTAATTGCGCCGCCCGGCTTCGGCCTGGGCGATCTCCCAGCCGCTGACTTCCAGCTGCGGGAGCAGCGCGTTCTCCTCTTCGGCCAGGGCGGAAAAGCACCGGCACATTTCCAGCCGAAGGGCCGCCGGGGCCGTGGTTTTCTGCTTGAAGGGCGAAAGCCCCGCCGGCATCACCACCACCCGGTCCGGGCGGACGCAGGCCGCGGCGGCACGCAGGTTGTTCAGGTGGCCGTTGTGAGGCGGGTCGAAGGTGCCGCCGTAAAGCAGGATCTTCATCTTACTTCAGCAGGTCGGCGTAGGCGCTGTCCTTTTTCTTCTGCAGGTACAGCACAAACTTGGAGCCGATCACCTGCACGCAGTCGGCACCGGTGGCCTCGGCCAGCAGCTGGGAAGCCTCGCGGGCATTGTACATGCTGTTTTCCAGCACCTTGAGCTTGATCAGTTCCCGGGCGTCCAGGCAGTCCTTCACGCCCTGAACCATGGTTTCATCAATTTCACCCTTGCCCACAATGTAAACGGGGTCTATGGTGTTTGCCTTGCCGCGCAGAATGGCGCGCTGTTTGCTCGTCAGCATAATTGTTCTCCTTTATTTTGAGGTTGATGGTTCGGTAAAAGAACGATTTAGAATGGCCGCCGCTTGCGCTCTGGCCATATTCAGCGGAAATTTTATTTTTATGTTCGCGTTTGTCGCGGTCTGCGGGCCGCTCCAAACGCCTTTTCACAAAAAGGGTCGTAACGGGAAAATGCATTTGCTGCTGCCAGCCTGCGGCTGTCGCGCAGCGACTTCAGACTGGAGAAGTGGAAAAAGCGCAGAGATAGTGCCGAAGGCACAGCTACAAGCTTTTTTTGCTTCGACTTCTTCTTTGGGATTATCAAGGGCGAGCAGCCCTTGATTTGCAACGGCGATGACCGCTGCCTGCGGCAGATGCAGGGAGGAGCTGTTGGGGCAACGGTCAGCAGGACACGAGTGCCGTCCCAAGTCACGAAGTGGACGCTGGGTACCGCAACCCGTCAAGTCCAGCGCGTCGAAATCGCTGGTGGTTTTCTGGTTCTCTTTTGTCACCAAAAGAGAACATCTCCATCAGTGCTGTACTTTCATACAAACCACTTACTCAGTCACAATTTCTACTTTTCCAGACACCTGTGCAAGCACGCCTTCGGATACGGTTACGTTCAAAAAGCCCGGCAGCTGCTTTTCCAGCTCTGCCAGGGCGCTGCCGCGGTGGCTGATGGCATCCTTTTCGTCCGGGGTGAGCTGGGCATAGCTGCGGCCCTCGGTGTTGGGGCGGCGGCCCGTTTTGCCCACGCCGCAGTCGGCGGGGATGAACAGCGGGTCGTAGCCAAAGCCATAGTCCCCCTGCAGCCGCTCGAAGGCGATGCGGCCCGGGCACTCGCCCATGCAGGTGAGATGCCGCCCGTCCGGCAGGATGAAGCACACCGCCGACACAAACTTGGCCCCGCGCTGGTCTGCAGGCACAGCCTGCATGGCATCCAGCAGTTTGTCGTTGTTGGCTTCGTCATCGCCGTGGCGGCCGCAGTAGCGGGCGCTGTACACACCGGGCGCCCCGCCCAGTGCGTCCACGCACAGGCCGGAGTCATCGGCAATGGTGGGCAGGCCGCTTGCCTTGCAGATGGTCTCGGCCTTGATCCGGGCATTTTCCACAAAGGTGGTGCCGGTTTCTTCCGGCTCCAGGGTGATGCCCAGTTCCTTCTGGCTCACCACCTCGTGGCCCTGCGCTTCCAAAATGCGGCGCAGCTCGCGGAGCTTTCCGGCATTGCCGGTGGCTGCACAAATCTTCATGCGATACTCCTTCTTTGTTCAAAGCGCTCCCCCTCGGGAGCGTTCCGGCACCGCGCCGCAGAATGCGGACCGGCCGGTGAGCGGGTAAATTTTCAGTGCTTCCACTGCCGGGGCAGCAGCTCTTCCACAAAGCCTTCCGGGGTAAAGGGCAGCAGGTCGTCAATGCCCTCGCCCACGCCGATGAAGCGCACCGGCAGGCCCAGGCGCTGCTTGACTGCTACCACGCAGCCGCCCTTGGCGGTGCCGTCCAGCTTGGTCAGAATGATGCCGGTGGCATCGGCTGCCTTGCAGAACTCCTTGGCCTGGCTGATGGCGTTCTGGCCGGTGATGGCATCCAGCACCAGCAGGGTCTCCAGGCTGGCTTCCGGGGCAGCCTTCTTCACACTGCGGCTGATCTTGGAAAGCTCCGCCATCAGGTTGGACTTGTTGTGCAGGCGGCCTGCGGTATCGGCAATGACCATGTCGTAGCCGCGGGCGGTGGCGGATTTGACCGTGTCAAAGATAACCGCCGCCGGGTCCGCCCCCTCGCCTGCCTTGACGATGGGCACACCGGCGCGGTCTGCCCAGATCTCCAGCTGCTCGCTGGCAGCGGCACGGAAGGTGTCGCCTGCGGCCAGCATAACCTTTTTGCCCTGCCGGGTGTAGTAATCGGCCAGCTTGGCAATGCTGGTGGTTTTGCCCACGCCGTTCACACCAATGACCAGGATCACCGCCGGCCTGCCGTTCAGGTCCATCTCGGCGTCCGGGGTCATTTCCTCGGCAATGATGCCGCGCAGGGCATCCGCCGCCTGTTCGCCGGTTTTCAGGCCCCTTTCCTGCACGCGGTCGCGCAGCTTGTCCACCAGGTGGATCGCCACCTCGCCGCCTACATCGGCCAGAATGAGCTGCTCTTCCAGCTCATCGTACATGTCGCTGCCGGTCAGGGTGTTGAGGATATTGCCCCAGAAGCCGGTGCGGGTCTTTTCCAGGCCCGTTTTCATTTTGTCTTTTTCTTTTTTTCCAAATCCGAAGAACCCCATGGTGCCCTCCTATGTTTTTCTTTAATATATATCAGGAAACCAGCGTCGCGTCAACCTGTTCCAGGTCCAGCTTGAGCAGCTTGGACACGCCGTCCTCCTGCATGGTCACGCCGTAGAGCACATTGGCAGCTTCCATTGTGCCGCGGCGGTGGGTGATGACAATGAACTGGGTCTTGTCGCTCACCCGGCGCAGATACTGGGCAAACCGCACCACGTTGGCATCGTCCAGGGCGGCTTCGATCTCGTCCAGGATGCAGAACGGGGCCGGATTGACCGCCAGAATGGCAAAGTAGATGCTGATGGCCACCAGCGCCTGCTCACCGCCGGAAAGCGCTTCCAGATTCTTGATGACCTTGCCCGGGGGTGCCACCCGGATGCCGATGCCGGACGAAAGCACATCGCTTTCATCTTCCAGCACCAGGCTGGCTTCGCCGCCGCCGAACAGTTCGGCAAACACGCGGCCGAAGTTTTCGTTGATGGCACGGAAGCTGTCGGAGAAGATCTCCCGCATCTGTGCCGAAAGCTTTGCGATCATGCGGGTCAGCTCGCTGCGGCTCTCCTCCACATCGGTCACCTGGGTGGTCAGGGCATCGTACCGCGCCTTGACCTCTTTGTATTCTTCAATGGCGCTCACGTTCACGCTGCCCAGGGCACGGATCTTCCCGCGCAGGTCGGCCACCTGTGCCCGCAGGGCAGGCAGGCTTTCAAACTCCACACAGAGGGCTTCGGCCTGGCTCACCGAGAGCTGATACTCATCCCACAGCTTTGCCACGGTCTGATCGTACTCGGTCTCGGCGGCCGCCTTGCGCTCGGCCAGACGGGCCATTTCCCGGCCCATCTCCTCGCGGCTGTCGGACGCGGTGCGCGCCCGGGCCAGGGCTTCGGTCTCCGCCTGCTGGCGGGCCAGCCGCTTTTCCGTGGCTTCCCGGATGGCCTTTTCCTTTGCAGCGATCTCCGACTGGCTGTCGGTTTTTGCCTGCCGGATGGCCGCGATCTCGGCCCGGCTGGCTTCGCTGCGCTGGGCCAGTGCAGCAAGGCTTTCTTCCAACGCGGCCTTGCGGGCAGCGGCGTCTCTGGCCCGCTGTTCCAGCGCTGCGATCTGGCTGTAAGCCAGCTCGGCGTCCTTCTGGCGGGTCACCTGTTCCAGCCGCTTGGCGCTCAGCTGCTGGGCCAGCTCGTTCTGCCGGGCGGCAAAGGTGTCCGTGCCCTCAGCAATGCGGTCCATTTCCGCCGTCAGCTGCCCGATCTCTTCCGTCAGGGCAGCCTGCCGGGCGGCAGCTTCCTGTGCTTTGCTGCGGCTGTCGGCCAGGGCGGTCTGCAGGGCAGCGCTCTCCTGCTGCCGGGCAGCCAGCGTGCTTTCCAGCTGCTGCACCAGGGCTTCCAGCCGTTTCTGCTCGGCTTCGGCCCGCACCCGGTCGTTGGCCGCTGTGATCTGCTCGCTGGATGTGGCAGTCAGTTCGGCCTGCACGGCGTCCGCCTGCTCCTTGCACTGGTCCGTTTTTTCCTGTGCAGCCAGGCAGTCCTTCTGCAGTTTTGCCGCCTTCACCCGCAGCTCTTCCATCTCCTGCTTGCGGGTGAACAGACCAGCGCTGCGCTGCACGCTGCCGCCGGTAAAGCTGCCGCCCGCATTGATCACCTGGCCGTCCAGTGTGACCACCTTGCTGCGGAAGCCGTTGTCCCGCGCCACGCGGGATGCTTCGTTGATGTCGTCCACCACGATGATGCGCCCCAGCAGGTTGGACACGATGTCGGCATACCGCACATCGGCCTGCACCAGGCTGGATGCCAGCCGCGCGGAGCCGGACAGCCGCCCCCGGAACACGCCGGGCTGCACGGTGTCCAGCGGCAGGAAGGTGGCGCGGCCCGCGTTATCATTGCGCAGCAGGGCAATGGCAGCCTTGGCAGCGGCTTCGTTTTCCACCACGATGTTCTGCAGTGCCCCGCCCAGGGCAGTTTCCACCGCTACTTCGCAGCCGGGTTCCACCTTCAGGATGGCGGACACCGGCCCGATGATGCCCCGCAGGCGGCGTGCCCCGGCAGCCCGCATGACGGCTTTGACCGAATTCTGATAGCCGTCCATGTTCTTTTCCAGCTCCCGCAGCACGGAAAGCCGCTGCCGCGCGGCATCCAGCTCCCGGCCAAGGCGCTGCTCGGCGGCATCTGCTTCGTCCAGAGCGGCCCTGCGGCCCTTGAGCTTCAGCTCCAGGCCGGAGCGGATGTTGGCCAGCTGTTTTTCATTTTCGGCCAGCATCTGGCGGTATTTTATGGTGTCCTCCAGGTCCTGCTTGGCATCGTCCCGCTGGGCGGTGCTTTCCTGCACGCTCTGCTCCAGCGCAGGCAGGCGCTGGCGGGCCGTTTCCTCAGCGGCTTCGGCGGCAGCCTGAGCCACCTGGGCTTCGGTGCGCTGGGCCGTGCGCTGGGCCAGCTGGGCGCGCAGGGTATCCTTGCGTGCTCCGCTGGCGCTGCTTTGGTCGGTCAGGCGGGCGATCTCCGCGTTCAGCGCTTCGATCTCTGCTGCCAGCGCCTTTCCTTCCGCTTCCATTTTGGCAGCCACAGCCCGGTGGCGCTGCAGGGCAGCTTCCGCTTCGGTGCCGTCCTGCTCCCCGGCCGCGATCTCGCTGCGCAGGGAGGCGGCGCTCTCCTCGTTGCGGAGAATGTCGTTTTCCAGCACGGCAATGCGGCTGTCCGAGCCGCTGATCCGTTCGGTGATGCTGCGGATATCCCCATTCAGGCGCTCGACCGCAACGGTCAGCTGCTGTGCCTGCATCCGGATCTCCTCAGCCTCCTGTTCGGCGGCCTTTGTCTCCCGGTCAAAACGCTCGTAGTCCGCCTGGGCCGTCTCGTAATCCCGCACCTGCTGGCGCACGGTGTCCCGGGCGCGGTGCACGCCGTCCGTCCACAGGGTTACTTCCAGCGTTTTGCGCTGTTCGCTCAGTTCCAGGAATTTCTGGGCCTTGGCGCTCTCTTTTTCCAGCGGGCCAACGCGGCTTTCCAGCTCACCCAGAATGTCCCGCAGGCGTTCCAGGTTCTCCCCTGCTGCAGCCAGGCGGCGCTCGGCTTCGGTTTTGCGGTAGCGGTATTTGGCAATGCCGCAGGCTTCCTCAAAAATTTCCCGGCGCTCGCTGCTTTTGGCCGCCACGATCTCCGCAATGCGGCCCTGCCCGATGACCGAATAGCCATCGCGGCCAATGCCGGTGTCCAACAGCAGCTCGTACACATCCCGCAGGCGGCAGACCTGCCCGTTGATGGTGTACTCACTTTCGCCGGAGCGGTAATACTTGCGGCCGATGGTCACTTCTTCGGCGTCCAGGTCCAGCGTGTGGCCGGTGTTGTCCAGCGTCAGGCGCACCTGGGCAAAGCCCATGGCCCCGCGCCTGCGGGTGCCGCCAAAGATCACGTCCTCCATCTTGCCGGCTGCGCGCAGCTGGCGGGAGCTGGTCTCACCCAGCACCCAGCGCACTGCGTCCGACAGATTGGACTTGCCGGAACCATTGGGGCCAACCACACCGGTCACACCGGAATCAAAGGTGATCTTGACCTTATCGGGAAAGCTTTTAAAGCCCTGGATCTCCAGTTCTTTGAATACCATTTACTTTTCCTTTATCACGCCCAGCAGCTTCAGGGCCTCTTTGGCGGCGCACTGCTCGGCAGCCTTTTTGCTGCGGCCTTCGCCCCGGGCCACACGGTCGGAGTTGAAGCGCACGGCCACCACAAAATGCTTGTCGTGGTCCGGGCCGGACTCGCTCTCCACCACATAGCTCAGGCGCTCTTCGGGGTTCTGCTGCACGATCTCCTGCAGGCGGGTCTTGTAGTCGGCCTCGGCATGTTTGCCCTCGGTGATGAAGGGCAGAATGAACTTGCGGGCCACATCCATGCCGCCGTCCAGATACAACGCCGCAATCACGGCTTCAAAAGCATCCGACACCACACTGGGGCGGGTGCGGCCGCCGCAGCGCTCCTCGCCGCGGCCCAGGCGCAGGTACTCGCCCAGGTTGATCTCCTGTGCAAACTGGAACAATGCCCCCTCGCTGACCAGGCTGGCGCGGATGCGGGTCAAATCGCCCTCGGGCCGGTCGGCGTAGGCGTGGAACAGATAGTCTGCCGAGACGATCTGCAGCACGCTGTCGCCCAGAAATTCCAGCCGCTCGTTGTGCTTGACCGGGGTGCGGCTCTCGTTGGCATAGCTGGTGTGGGTAAGCGCCGTTTCCAGCAGCTCCGGGTTTTTGAACTGATAGCCAATAATGGTTTCCAACTGATGGCTCATAGTCGTTTTAACTCCCTTGATTTATGGTCAGCGTCCTCGCCCTCTCCGTCATTGCTTCGCAATGCCACCTCGTTCCCCTTTTTGTCGCTTGCGCGACATCTTCCCCCGACCGGGGGAAGTCTTTCAAAGTGAGAGGCTTTGGCAGTCCATGCAAACTGCATCAATTTGCCAATGGCTCCTCCTTTGGGGGAGCTGGACGCGAAGCGGCCTGAGAGGGCGAGTATGCTGCCCTTATTCCTCCGTTTTCTGTGCTGCGGCCAGCTCATCCAGGGCGGACTGCATGGTGCCGCACAGGTCGTTCTCCACGCAGATCTTGGCCTGGCGGATGGCGTTCTTGATGCCCTTGGCTTTGGAAGAGCCATGGGCCTTGATCACCAGCTGCTTTGCCCCCAGGAAGGGTGCGCCGCCGTATTCCTCGCTGTCCATCTGATGCTTCAGGTCGGCCACGCCGCCCTTGAGCAGCAGGTAGGCGATCTTGCCGCCGAAGTTTGCCAGGAACATCTGCTTGAGCATGCCCAGCAGCATCTTGGCCACGCCCTCGGTCAGCTTGAGGATCACGTTGCCGGTAAAGCCGTCGCACACCACCACGTCCACGTCACCGTTGGGCACGTCCCGCGGCTCAATATTGCCCACAAAGCGGATGCCCGGGGTAGCCTTGAGCAGCTGGTGGGCTTCCTTGAGCATGGGAGTGCCCTTGCTCTCCTCGGCACCGTTGTTGGCCAGCGCCACGCTGGGGCTCTGGCGGCCTTCCACCTTGTTCACATAGCAGCTGCCTATCACGGCAAAGGCGGCCAGCATCTCGGGGCGGCACTCCACGTTGGCGCCGCAGTCCAGCAGCAGATAGGCCTGCTTTTTGGCGGGCACCATGGTGGCCAGCGCCGGGCGCTTGACCCCCTTGAGGGTGCGCACGATGAGGCTGGCACCCACATGCAGCGCACCGGTGCTGCCGGCGGAGACAAAGGCATCGCCCCTGCCCTCTTTCAGCAGGTTCAGGCCCACCACAATGGAGGAATCCTTTTTGCTGCGGATGGCCTTGGCGGGTTCATCACACATGTCAATGACTTCGGTACAGTTCACCAGCTCGATGCCGTCCAGCGGGATGCTGTGCTCCACTGCGGTCTTGCGCACCAGTTCCTCGTTGCCCACGCCGATGACCTGCACGCCGTATTCCTTAACGGCCTGGGCCGTGCCTTCCAGCACCGCCAGGGGGGCATTGTCGCCGCCCATCATGTCCACGATAATCTTCATATCTTTCTCCCTTCTTAAAGAGAAGTTTCATCCAGCCACTGCTGGAAGCTGGCCACAGCGCGCTCAGCCTGTGCCATGTAACGCAGGCGCTTGTCCCGCGGGCGGCTTTCTTCCGGCAGCGGGGGCAGAATGCCCATGTTTGCGCCCATGGGCTGGAAGTTCTTGTTCTCGGTGGTCAGGTACTGCACCAGCGCGCCGCACATGGTGTTCACCGGCGGGGCGGGCAGCTCCTTGCCTTCCAGCCGGGCGTAGAGGTTCCGGGCGGCCAGCAGGCCGCAGGCGGCGCTTTCCATGTAGCCCTCAAAGCCGGTGATCTGCCCGGCAAAGAACACATTGGGGTGCTCCTTCAGGCACAGCTGGGCGCTGAGCACCCGGGGTGCATCCAGGAAGGTGTTGCGGTGCATCACGCCGTACCGCACAAACTCGGCATGTTCCAGGCCGGGGATCATGCTGAATACCCGTTTCTGCTCGCCCCACTTGAGGTTGGTCTGGAAGCCCACGATGTTGTACAGGGTGCGCTCCTTGTTCTCGGCCCGCAGCTGGACGTTGGCCCAGGGGCGGTGGCCGGTGTTGGGGTTCACAAGGCCCACCGGACGCAGGGGGCCGAACCGCATGGTGTCGGCACCCCGGGCAGCCATGATCTCAATGGGCATACAGCCCTCGTACACGGTTACCGTATCGGCCTTTTTGCCGTGGGCATCCGGGTCGGGTTTGGCGCTCTGCTCGGCCCCGGTGTCAAAGTCGTGCAGGGGGGCACGCTCGGCAGAAGCCAGCGCCTCGTGGAAGGCCTCATATTCTGCCTTATTGAAGGGGCAGTTCAGGTAGTCGGCCTCGCCCCGGCCATAGCGGGAAGCGGCAAACACCTTGTTGTAGTCCAGGCTTTCGGCGGTGACGATGGGGGCCACCGCATCGTAGAAGTGCAGCCGCTCGTCCCCGGTCAAGGCCCCGATCTCGTCCGCCAGTGCGCCGTCCGTCAGGGGGCCGGTGGCCACCAGGACGGGAGCGCTCTCGTCAATGTGCTCCACCTGCTGGCGGTGCACGGTGATGTTGGGGCACTGCTCCACCATGCGGGTCACTTCGGCACTGAAGGCATCGCGGTCCACGGCCAGTGCGCCGCCGGCGGCCACGCGGGCTGTTTCGGCGGCCTGCAGCAGGCGGCTGCCCATGCGGCGCATTTCTTCTTTCAGCAGGCCGGAAGCAGAGTCCAGCCGCTCGGCTTTCAGGCTGTTGGAGCAGATCAGCTCCGCAAAGCCTGCGCTCTTGTGGGCGGGGGAAAAGTGCACCGGCTTCTGCTCATACAGGTCCACCTGCACGCCCTTGCCGGCCAGCCACAGGGCTGCTTCACAGCCCGCCAGGCCGGCACCCAGAATCGTTACATTGTAGCTCATATCTTATCCTTTAGCGTCCTCGCCCTCTCCGTCAGCGCTCACGCGCTGCCACCTCTCCCAAAGTGAGAGGCCTTGGCAGTCCCCGCAAAGTTCATGGTTTTGCCAAGGGCTCCCCCTTTGGGGGAGCTGTCACCGCAGGTGACTGAGAGGGCGAACCCGTTCATCATTTTAATCCTTCTTCGGCACCGGCATCTCAAAGCCGCAGCCCTCTTTTGCGCAGTAGAGCTTGCTGCCCTTGCGGAACAGGGTGCTGCCGCACTTTTCGCACTTGGTGGCCACCGGCATATCCCAGGTCATAAAATCGCAGTCCGGGTAGCGCTCGCAGCCGTAGTAGATGCGGCCCTTGGCGCTCTTGCGCTCCAGCAGGCGGCCCTTGCCGCACTTGGGGCAGATGCCGCCGGTATCCTTGACCAGGCGCTTGGTGCCCCGGCACTCGGGGAAGCCGCTGCAGGCCAGAAACTTGCCGTACTTGCCCACCTTGATCACCATGGGGCGGCCGCACAGGTCGCACACCTCGCTGGAAGGCTCGTCCGGAACCTTGACCTTTTTGCCCTCCATGTTCTTTTCGGCCTGTTCCAGGCTGGCGGCAAAGCCCTGGTAGAAGTCGTCCACGGTTTTGTGCCAGTCGGCCTTGCCGCTTTCGATCTTATCCAGGTTCTTTTCCATCTGGGCCGAGAAGTCCACGTCCACAATGTGGGGGAACTGCTCCAGCATCAGGCCGTCCACGGCCCGGCCCAGCAGGGTGGGCTTGAGCTTTTTCTGATCACGCTCCACATAGCCGCGGTCAATGATGGTGGTAATGATGGGCGCATAGGTGGAGGGGCGGCCGATGCCGTTTTCTTCCAGCGCCTTGATCAGGGTGGCTTCGGTGTAGCGGGCGGGCGGCTGGGTGAACTTCTGCTCACTCTTCAGGTCCTTGAGCTTCAGCACCTGGCCCTGTTCCAGCGGGGGCAGCGCGGTCTCCTTCTTTTCCTTTTCATCGGTGGCTTCCTCGTACAGGGCGGTAAAGCCGTCAAAGGTCACGGTGTAGCCGCTGGCCTTGAAGCGGTAGTCTGCCGCGCTCACGGTGACGGACACGGTGTCCTGCTGGCAGTCTGCCATCTGGCTGGCCATAAAGCGGCTCCAGATCATGCGGTAGAGCTTGGCGGTATCGCCGCTGATGCTCTTGTCCACCTCGTCCGGCGTCAGGGACGGCACCGAAGGGCGGATGGCCTCATGGGCGTCCTGAGCGGCGGTAGCGCTCTTGGTTTTCCACACACGCTTGTAGGGGCAGATATACTGTTCACCGTAGGCGTCTGCAATATACTCTTTGGCAGCGGCCACGGCTTCGTCCGAGATGCGCAGGCTGTCGGTACGCATGTAGGTGATCAGACCCATGGTGCCGTGGCCTGCAATGTCCACGCCTTCGTACAGGGTCTGGGCGGCACGCATGGTGCGGGTGGCCGTAAAGCCCAGCCGGCGGGAAGCTTCCTGCTGCAGGGTACTGGTGATGAAAGCCGGGGTGGGCTGCTTGGCGCGCTTGCCCTTTTTCAGCTCCGCCACCACGTATTCGGCCCCTTCCAGGCCCTTTTCGATGGCACGGGCCTCGGCTTCGTTTTTGGGCAGCAGCTTCTTGCCTTTGCTGTCGGATGCCAGGCGGGCGGTAAAGCTCTTGTGCCCGGCCCCCAGGGTGGCATCCACGTTCCAGTATTCGTCCGGCTTGAAGCTCTCGATCTCCTTTTCGCGGTCATCAATCAGCCGCACGGCCACGCTCTGCACACGGCCGGCCGACAGGCCCCGGCGCACCTTGCGCCACAGGAAGGGGCTGAGCTTGTAGCCCACCAGGCGGTCCAGCACACGGCGGGCCTGCTGGGCATTGAACAGGTCCTCGTCAATGGCGCGGGGGTGGGCCATGCCCTCCTTCACGCCCTTTTTGGTGATCTCGTCAAAGGTCACGCGGTTGGGCGCGTGGGGGTCCAGCCCCAGAATGTTGGCCAGATGCCAGCTGATGGCCTCGCCTTCGCGGTCCGGGTCGGTTGCCAGCAGCACGCCGTCTGCGTGTTTGGCCTTGCTCTTCAGCTCTTTGATGAGCTTTTCCTTGCCTTTGATGCTGATGTACTGCGGTGCATAGCCGTGCTCCACATCAATGCCCAGCTGGGATGCGGGCAGGTCCCGGATATGGCCCATGCTGGCGGTGACCTCGTAATCATCGCCCAGATATTTGCCAATGGTTTTCGCCTTTGCCGGCGACTCCACGATTACCAGTTTCGCCATTCGTGATTACTCCATTCGATTTCTTCTCTACAATTTTTATGCAAACGCACTGCGCACATTGCGCAGGCGGAACTCTCTTCTTTTTATTGTACCACAGCTGCAGGGCACTTTACCAGCACAAATTCTGCCAGCCTCAGCGCAGCACATACCGTTTGCCCGGCAGGCAGTTCACCCGGCCGGTGAGCTGCAGCTTCATCAGGGTGCTCAGCAGCGCCGCCGTGGGCAGGCCGCTGCGCACGCACAGCTCTTCCACCCCAAGGGGCTGCGGCCCGATGCAGGAAAGCACCCGCCGCTCGGTTTCGCCCAGCGGTTCCGGCTGCCGGGCCGTTTGGGCCGCCTGCGGTGCTCCGGTGTGCAGCCCCAGCGCCTGCACCAGGTCCTGCCCGCTGCAGGCAGCCTTGGCGCGGCCTTCGTGCAGCAGGCGGTTGGTGCCGGTGGAATTGGGCGAATAGATGCTGCCCGGCACTGCAAACACCGGCTTGCCGTAACGCTCGGCATGGGCCACGGTGGACATGGTGCCGCTCTTTTCCTGCGCTTCCACCACCAGCAGCGCCGAGGACAGCGCCGCGATGAGCCGGTTGCGCTGCAAAAAGCCGTTCGGCCCCGGGGAAGCATCTCCGGGCGCATACTCGCTGAGGATGCACCCGTGCTGTTCAATTTTGTGCCGCAGCGGCACATTGGCAGCCGGGTAGGTGCGGTCAATGGACACGCCCAGCACCCCGATGGTGGGGCTGCCGTTTTTCACCGCTGCCCGGTGCCCGGCACTGTCCAGGCCATCGGCCAGGCCGCTGACGATGATGGCCCCGCTCCGGGCCAGTGCACCGCCAATGTCGGCCGCAGCCTGCAGGCCGTACTCGGTGGGCTTGCGGCTGCCCACAATGCCCACCGCCCCCGGCTCGTTGAGCCACATCGGGTCGCCGGTGCAGTAAAGCACCAGCGGCATGTCCGGAATGCGGGAAAAAGCCAGCGGATAGTCCGGGTCGTCAAAGGGCAGGATGCGCACCCCCAGCGCCGCACAGCGCCTGGCCAGCGGGCGGTACAGCAAAGGGTCCAGCTGCCCGGCACGCTTGACCGCTGCAGGCCCTGCCGCCAGCCGGAATTCTTCGGTATCCCGTGCTTCCCAGGCTTCCTGCGCCCCGCCAAAGGCATCCAGCACCCGGCCTGCATGGGCGCTTCCCGGCCCCATCACGTGGGCCAGCCACAACCAGCACAGCAGCGGTTCCGGGGCAGGCTCCGGCGGGAACAGGCTCAGCTGCCCGGCAGTCACAGGCTTTCCTCCCGGAAATGCCACAGCAGAATGCTGCCCGCAATGCCGGCGTTCAGGCTTTCCACCCGGTCGGTCATGGGGATACGCACGGTGCGGTCGCAGGCGGCAATGGCAGCATCGGTCAGGCCCTGGCCCTCGCTGCCGATCACCACGCACACGCCGCCCGGGTAGCTGGCCTGCGCCGCGCTGAGGGGCTGGGACTGGTACAGCGCCGCCGCCAGGCAGGTAATGCCTCTGGCCCGCAGCTGGGCCAGCGCCTGCGGCAGCTCCCCGGCTTCGATCACCGGGATGCGCACCGCCGCGCCCATAGACGCCCGCAGGGTCTTGGGGGCATAGGGGGCCGCGCAGCCATCGCTCAGCAGCACCCCGTCAAAGCCAAAGGCAGCCGCAGAGCGCAGCAGAGTGCCCACATTGCCGGGGTCCTGCACCCGCTCCAGGGCCAGATACCGGCCCCCGGCGTGCACCTCGTCCAAAGTGTGCACCGGGGTGCGGAACACCCCGAACACCCCCTGATGGGTGCCCACGTCCGCCAGCTTGTCCGCCACGTGGTCCTCTACCATATAGTGGTCCCCGGGCAGCGCGGCCAGCTCCGGGCACTTTTCCAGCGCACTTTCGGTGTAAAACAGGGTTTCCAGCGCGGCACCGCGGGCCAGCTCCGGGCACAGCTTGCGGCCCTCGGCCAGAAAGCGGCCTTCGCTGCGGCGGAACGCCGCACTGGAAGAAAGGCGGCAGGCATATTTGATCTTTGCATTTTCCCGGCTGGTGATCTTTTCGTCCATGGTGTTCCTCCTGCGGAGAGCATCCCGGCTGCCCGGTACGCCCTCGTCCGGCGCTGTGCGCCGCCTTTTCCCATGCAGGGAAAGGTTATCAAAATGGTTGTTTTCTTTGAAATAAAAAGCAAAAAGGGCAGCGTCTGCCACACATGTTCTGCGGCAGGGCGCTGCCCCGGTATGCCTTGTTTCCCTGGCCGCAAAAATGCCCGGATACAAAACGGACGCCCGCGTATACGCGCGGGCGTCACGATTGAAGCTCTTATCAGGCGTTCTTCACGGTCTCGACCAGAGCGGCAAAGCTCTTGGGATCGTTGATGGCCATCTCAGACAGCATCTTGCGGTTCAGCTCGATGCCTGCCTTCTTCAGGCCAGCCATGAAGGTGGAGTAGTTCATGCCCAGAGGACGAACTGCGTTGTTGATGCGGCAGATCCACAGGTTGCGGAACTGACGCTTCTTCATGCGGCGGCCAGCCAGAGCGTAGTTGCCGCTCTTCATGACCTGCTGCTTGGCCATCTTAAAGTGCTTGCTCTTGCAGCCATAGA
>CAVIXY010000036.1:0-19568 GCA_963646665.1 Bacteroides sp. CAG:545 | reverse complement strand
CGCCGTCCCAGGGGTGGCCGGACACCACCGGGATCTTGCGGCGGTTCAGCTTTTCAATGCCGGCCAGATATTCCTGCTCTTCCGGTGCGCAGAAGCTGACGGCGGTGCCATCGGCGCCGGCGCGGGCCGTGCGGCCAATGCGGTGCACGTAGGTTTCCGGCACTTCGGGCAGGTCGTAGTTGAACACGTGGGACAGCTCGCTGATGTCGATGCCGCGGGCAGCAATGTCGGTGGCCACCAGCACCCGGGTCTTGCCGGACTTGAAGTCCTCCAGAGCGGTAACGCGGGCGGTCTGGCTCTTGTTGCCGTGGATGGCCGCCGCCGGGATGCCCTGCTTGTTCAGGTCCTTGGCAATTTTGTCCGCGCCGTGCTTGGTGCGGCTGAACACCAGGGCGTTGACCACCGGGGGCTGCAGCGTTTTGATCAGCCAGGGCAGCAGGAATTTCTTGTTGCCTTTTTCCACATGGTACAAACTCTGCTGGATGCGGTCCACCGTGCTGGACACCGGGTCCACCTTGACAAAGGCAGGCTTGCGCAGGATGCCGGCTGCCAGCTGCTCGATCTCGGTGGGCATGGTGGCGCTGAACATCAGGTTCTGGCGCTCTTTGGGCAGCTTGGCGATCACCTTTTTCACGTCATGCACAAAGCCCATGTCCAGCATCCGGTCGGCTTCGTCCAATACAAAGATCTCAAGGTTCGACAGGTCGATAAAGCCCTGGCCGATCAGGTCGTTCAGGCGGCCCGGGCAGGCCACCAGAATGTCCACGCCCTTCTGCAGGGCAGCCACCTGCGGGGCCTGGCCCACGCCGCCAAAGATCACGGTGCTGCGCAGGTTCAGATACTTGCCGTAGGCGTCAAAGCTTTCGCCGATCTGCAAAGCAAGCTCCCGGGTGGGGGTCAGGATCAGGGCACGGATGGCCCCCTTTTTGCGGGGCGCATTGGCCGTGAGCCGGTCCAGCATGGGCAGCGCAAATGCCGCCGTCTTGCCGGTGCCGGTCTGGGCGCACCCCATCAGATCCCTGCCTTCCAGCACGGGCGGAATGGCCGCCGCCTGAATGGGCGAGGGGGTCTCGTAGCCCGCCTCCTGCACAGCGCGCAGAAGCGGGGCAGACAGATTCAATTCTTTAAATGTCATGGTTCTCCTAATTCAAGTGGCGCTTTCCCATTGGCTTCCCCCGGTCGGGGGAAGCTGTCTGCGCAGCAGACTGATGAGGGCGCGTCAATCGCACACATCTGCTGTCCCATCACCCTCATCCGTCATTTCGCTTTGCTCAATGCCACCTTCCCCCGGCTGGGGGAAGGCTTTTGGGGGAGCGCTCTTATTTTACAATTTTCCGGCACTCGATGTAATAGCGTTTTTCCTCCGCGTGCCCCATGCTGAAGGTCTTGCGGGGCAGCACACCGCCCATCACCACGCCCCGGAACAGGTCGCTTTTGGCAAACGGCGGCATCAGGAACGCAACGGCGCCCTTTTTGCACAAAGCGCGCACTGCCGGTTCATCGTGCACATAGTCCACCCGTGCTTCGGGGTGGCGCTCGATGTAGTATTCAATAAATTCGTCAATGGTGCCCACCGTCAGCGGGGCGGTCGGCTCTTCAAAGCTGAGCACGTTGGCCATGTGGGGGCCGGCCAGCGTAAAGGGCTGCTGCTTGCTGCCGCCAAAGCAGCAGCCGGCCATGTTCTCATCGCTCCAGGTCACCAGGGCCAGCAGCACGGCGGCGCAGTCCACATTAAACAGCACCCGGTGGATCGGCTCGATCTCAATGGCGGGCGAGTGCACATTGCACACCTCGGCCAGGCACCAACGGGCAGGGTGGTTTGCCGCCTGCTCCGGGGTCAGGGTCTTTTTCAGCTCCTCCCAGCAGGCCTTGGCGGTGGCCAGCGAGTGGTTGCCATCGCCCACGGCCAGGGTCAGCGGGTCGCGGCGGGCAGCATCCGGGTACTTGGCGTCAAATGCTTCCTGGCTGCCCAGAGCGGCCAGAGCGGCTTCGATCTGCCCGATCATTGCCGGGTCCTCCACGGCCCAGCCCGCAATGTGGCCGCCGCCCAGCATCAGATCCCCTTCGTACACCTTGCGCAGCTCGTTTTTGCGGGCTGCAATGGGCTCAATAAGGGTGCACTGGGGGTCATCGGCCAGCATCATGATATGGGGTGCTTCCAGCTCTGCGCCGGTGCGCACCTTCATGCGGGGCGGAATGCGGCTTTCCACCGTGCTCTCGCTGGGGCGCACGGCGCACCGCTCGCCGCGGCGGTAACTGTAGGCTTCCAGGTCCACCTTGCCCACAAGGCCCTGCCGCACCTTGCCGCTCTGCTCGGTGCGCTCCACGTATACAAAGCCGTCCACGCTGCGGGTGAGCACGTTCTGCGCATAGTCCGCCATGGCCTTGTGGATGGCGGCAATGCGTGCATCCGCATCGCCGTCCTGCAGGTACACTTCCGGCAGGATCATATGCAGGGTGCTGGGGCCGCTGCCCGCCGCCTGTTCGGCCCGCTGCCAGTAGCTGCGGTCGCTGGTGAACTGGTCGCAGGCAATGCAGCCCCACTGCTCCAGCGGAATCTGCTCGGAAGGCAGCAGGATGTGTGCCGGTGCAAAGCAGGATGTGGTGTTCATAGATGATTCCTCCCTCTCACAAAAAATGCAGCAATCCAATCAATTCCGTTTACTGGAAGGTGTCTGCACTGTGCAGCACCACGTGCTGCACGCCCGCCGCGGCGGCAGACTGTTCCAGAGCCGCTCTACTGTCTGCATCCAGCGCATTGCTGGACATGATCAGCAGGTTCTGCATTCCAAGGCTGGCTGCCGGTGCCCCCAGCGCATCCCCGGCTGCTTCGCACTGAGCCTGGGTATAGGCAAACCACAGGGTCACCGTGCCGTCAAAGCGGGTCTGCCAGGTGCTGATATCCGCCGCCAGCTGGGCCGCACGGCCCGCGCGGCTCCGGCCGCCCTCGGCACCAAAGTCCTGCTTTGCGCTGATCAGGTTGGGGAACTGCACGTTCGTCAGCACCACCTGCTCAAAGCCCATGCCGTGCAGCTCTTCGATCAGGTCGCCGATATACTGCACCGCACTGGACGCAAAGGGGTTGAGCCAGGGTTTGCCCCCGGCAGCCGCCGTGTTGTCCAGCCAGAGCTTGTCGCTGTTGTAGCGGATGCCCATGCTGCGGTCCACATAGCAGGACACCGGGTCTTTGAAGGCGGCCAGCTGGGCCACCGGGATGACCCCTTCTTCCTTGAATACTGCGGCAATGCGGGCCGGATCCACCGGGGCGGCGGCAATGCCGTTGGCCGCTGCCGCCACGCCGCTGCGGTAATACACGGTACCGTCCCCGTCCTTCATGGAAATGAGCGCATACGAAACGCCCTGGGCCTCGAGCTGCTGTGCCGCCGCACGGATGGCGGCGTCATCGGTCAGGGTGGTCACTTCCACCTTGGCCCAGGTGCCGCCGGTAATGGCCCGGCCATCCAGGGCTTCCGGCTCCGGTTCCGTGGTTTCCGGTTCCGATGCCGCAGCCGAAGCAGCCGGCTGCTCTGCGGCAGAGGAGGCCGCCGCTTCCGAAGCTGCAGCCCGGGAGGCAGATTCTGCTTCCAGATCCCGGTCCTGCACCACGGTGTACCAGGTGTGGGTGGCCCAGTCCAGCACATGCGGTGCCGCAAACCAGGCCGCCGCCAGCACAGCCAGCACCAGCACGGCAATGCCGATGCCGCGCCGCACCCGGGTTTCGCGGCTGTAAAAGCTGCGGCGGTACCGTTTGACCTTTTGCCGTTTATTCTTTGCCATTTTGCTTTGTCCTCCCTGCCAATGTTACAGGATCACCGAATGTCCGGTAAAGCCATAGATTGCCAGCGCCAGCACGCCGATATACACCAGCGTGATGGGCAGCCCGCGGAATGCCGAAGGGATCGCCTTGCTGCGCAGGCGGTGGCGTGCTTCCGTCACCAGCAGCACGGCCAGAATATAGCCCAGGCCGCTGCCCAGGCCAAAGCCCAGGCTCTGCCCCAGCGTAAAGGTCTGGGTGCGTTCCACCAGCACGGTGCCCAGCACACAGCTGTTCAGGCCCGCTGCCGGCACAATGCGCAGCAGCTGGGCACGGTAGGGCAGCCCCCTGCCCAGGGTGAGCAGGAGCTGTTCTGCCAGGCAGACCACCGCGATGCAGGCCACGTACACCAGCGGGCGCAGCTGGGCGCGGTTGGCCAGCGGGGCGATCCAGCCGCCGGCCACAAAGGCCAGCGGGGCCACCAGCACCTGGGTCACACACAGCTGCAGGCCGAACAGCACACTGCTGGTGCGGTCATCGCCCACCAGCTGCACCAGGCGCGACACGCCCAGTGCACGGGTAAAGATGGCGTTCTGTGCAAAGATGGCCAGCAGCGCATAGCCAAAGAACACCACCGATGTGGTTACAACGTCTCTCATTGCTCGCCGTCCGCCTCCTTCTGTGCATCTGCGCCCGCCAGGCTGTCGGCTTCCTTGATCAGGTATTCCTTCCGTTTGGCGGCCAGGGCGCGCCACACAGCGCACAGCACGCCCAGCACAATAAAGCCGCCGGCCGGCATGGATGCCATGGGCAGCACGGCACGGCTGCCCACTGCCACGCCAAACACGGTGCCAAAGGCCAGCCACTCGCGCACGCAGCCCAGCAGCACCAGCAGCAGCGCATAACCCACCGTGATGCGCAGGCCCTTGGAAACCGCCTTGCGCACAGTCTCCTGCACGCGGCCAAAGCGGTAGGTCAGCAGCGGCTCCACCACCAGCATGGGCAGGTAGATGCCCAATGCCAGCAGGCTGGTGCCGAACAGCAGGTTCAGCACCGGGTAGGCCGCCAGATACACCACTGCGGCGCTTGCGGCATACACCAGCGCACGGGGCAGCAGCTTTTTCTGCAGCTCTTCAGGGGCCGGATGCTCACTGTTCAGCGGCACAAGGCGGCTGAGCAGGCAGGCCAGCACGCGGGAGGGCACCAGCAGCAGCGCCACGGCCACGGCCAGCATTCCGGCGTTCTGACCGGTGGTGGCCAGAACCACCAGCGGAGCCAAGCCCATGCCCTGCATGACCACAGGGTTGTTCAGGAACACACGGTCGTGGTGGGCAAACTTGTCCGGATCTTTCAGGATCAGTTCTGCAGTCGATTTTCTCATTCCGCTGCCTCCTTTCCCGGGCCGGGCAGGTGGTGCATCAGGCGGTACAGGCGCACCTCGGTGCGGTCGATCCAGGCCGAAACGCTGTTGACTGCCAGCAGCGCAAAGCACACGCCGGTTTCATACACGCCGTAATAGCGGAAGCCCATGCTCACGGCCCCCACCAGCACGCCGTACAGGATGCGTCCCATCCGGTGGTGGGCGCAGGTGTACGGCTCGTTGAGCAGGAACACGGCGCTGAACAGCACCGCACCGGTCAGCAGTTCATCCCGCACGCACTGCAGGCGCAGCATGGCATTGGTCAGCACGGCGCTGTCCGCAATGCCCGCCTGCCGCGGGAAGAAAAAGGCGATCAGCGCGCAGGTCAGCAGAAAGCTGACCGAAGCGGATGCGTGCACATCCTTCTGGCACCACAGAAACAGCCCGCAGGCCAGAATGATCAGGGCCGCGCCGGTGCCCATGGGGGCGGCATATTCGCCCAGGCCCAGCGCCAGAGAGCCGATGTTCAGCATACCGCCGCTGCGCAGGGTATCTTCCAGCGCGCTGGAAACCGGCACACCGGAGGCGTCCCACAGCGGGATGTCCGCATAGGGCTGCGGGTAGCGGAACACCTGTTCCGGCCAGGACACCGCCGCCACGGCGTAGCCCACGGCTGCCGGGTTGAAGGGGTAGCTGCCGTAGCCGCCAAAGATCTCCTTGCCGATCAGCACACCGGCCAGCACCGCTGCCACCAGCACGTAGATGTCTACGGTGGCGGGCATCAGCAGGGCGATCACCAGGCCAAAGCTCTCGTTGGACAGGTCGCTGGTCTGATACACCCGGCGGCGCAGCAGCGAGACCAGGCGGTCGCACAAATTGCCGGTGAGCATGGCAATGCCGCACAGCAGCAGCGGGCGCCACCCGTACAGGTAGCAGGCCATGCACAGCAGCGGCACCGCCATCCAGCAGACGTGTTTGTAATAGTTTCCGGTCTTTTGCAGCTGCTGCTCCTGCTCCCGGATCAATGCTTCATCCATGGGCGGCACCTCACAGGGCAGCCAGCTGCTGCACCGCAGCCGCCGGGTCTGCCGCGCCGAACACCGCACTGCCGGCTACCAGCACATCGGCACCGGCCTCCACGCACAGCGGAGCAGTGGCAGCATCCACGCCGCCGTCCACTTCCAGCAGATAGTGCAGGCCCCGCTTTTCGCGCTCGGCCTTAAGCCAGCGCAGCTTTTCCAGCGCCGAAGGCATAAATTTCTGCCCGCCGAAGCCCGGTTCCACGCTCATCACCAGCACCAGGTCCAGCTGATCCAGATAGGGGGTCAGGGCTTCCGGGGCGGTGCCGGGCTTGATGGTCAGGCCTACCTTGCAGCCCAGAGCCTTCACGGCGTCCAGTGTCTGCTGGATATCATCCTCGCATTCCAGGTGGAAATTGTACAGCGTTGCACCGGCCTTGATGAACGGCTCGGCATACTGCAGCGGATGGCTGATCATCAGATGCACATCGTAAAAGGCATCCGGCAGGTTTTTGTGCAGGCTTTTGAGCACCGGCACGCCAAAGCTGATGTTGGGCACAAAATGCCCGTCCATCACATCGTAATGCAGCATCTGTGCACCGGCGTCCAGCACCATGCGGCAGTCTGCACCCAGCTTGCCAAAGTCGGCGGAAAGAATCGAAGGACTTACAATTGCCATAATATATCTTTACGCTCCGTTGTTCCAAGAAATTTTTGTACCATGCGTACCCGTACAGCAGTCCGCACCGGGCCGCCGCAGACAACGGGCATGGTTATTCTTTAGTTTACATGAAAACACGTAAAAAATCAAACCCGCCGCCGTCTTTTTCACCGAAATGACGTAAATGGAGTGAAATGTCCATGCTGCTTCTCTTAGGGGCTGTGAGCCGGTAGCTTTTTCCTCGAATGCAACGGGCCATTCCATTGCCCGCCCTACTGCCTTCGGCAGCAGGGACCCACCCGCCGGATCATTCTCGGAAAAACTCCCGGCCCGCAGCCCCGGGCAGATGCAGTTATCCGGCAGGACAGCGGGAAGTTTCCTAAGCAAATGTCCAGAGAAGTGGGGCCCCGGTGCGCAGCACTGGGGCGGAACCGTGGGTTCCGGACTCCATTTGCGTGGAAAGCTCCCCGCTGGCCTGCCCCACCACAACGCAAAAAGCCAGGCCGCCCCACGCGGGGGCAGTCTGGCTGCGGTCTCATTCCACCGGTTTCATGCTGGCAGGGTCCTCCACGGCGGGGGCACCACCGGCCTCGTCGGGCAGGCGCTTCATGCCGCCGGGGTTCGGGGCCTGCGAAGGCAGAGAGAACACAAACCGGCACCACTCGCCCTGCTGGCTCTCCACACGGATCTGCCCGCCGGACAAATTGACCAGCACCTTGCAGATGTTCAGGCCCAGGCCTGCGCCCCGGGCGTGCAGCCCGCGGGAGCGGTCCTCCTTGTAGAACCGCTGGAACACATAGGGCAGTGCTTCCGGGCTGATGCCCTGGCCGGAATTCCAGATGGCGATCTCGGTTTCCGGGCCAAGCTTTTCCACACTGAAGCGGATGGTGCCGCCCGCCGGGGTAAACTTGATGGCGTTGTCCAGCAGGTTGTACACCACCTGGTGGATCAGGTCGGGGTCTGCATACACCAGGGCCTTTTCGTCCATGGTCAGGCCCTCGATCTCGATCATGCCGTCATTGATGCGCTGCTCCGCCGAGAGCGCCACGCCGGTAAGGGTGTCCCAGATGTTGAACATGCGGGCATTCACCTGGTATTCGCCGCTTTCCAGCTTGGACAGGTCCAGCATGTTCTGGATCAGCCGGGCCAGACGGCCGGTCTCCTCGCTCACCAGCTGCAGGTAATGGTTCTGCATGTCGGGCGGGATGGTGCCGTCCAGAATGCCGTCCACAAAGCCCTTGATGGTGGTCATGGGGGTGCGCAGCTCGTGGGCAATGTTGCCCATGAACTGCCCCCGGGAATTGTCGTTGGTCTGAATGTTGTCCGCCATGCGGTTGAAGGTGCGGGCCAGATCGGCCACTTCGCCTTCCCCTTCCACGCCTTCCACGCGGACGGACAGGTCGCCGCCGCCAAAGCGCTGGGCGGCGTCCGTCACCTTCTGCAGCGGGTCGGTCAGGCGGCGCATCAGCAGCTTGGTCAGCACGCTGGCGCACAGCAGCATCACGCAGGCCGACAGCAGGAAGTTGGACCAGAACTGCTGCTTGAACGCCGTCAGCTGCTCGCCGGAAGAGCACAGGAACAGCCAGCCGCTCTGGCGGCCGCTCTCATCGCACAGCTCGCTCACGGTGACATAGCTTTTCTCGGTCAGAACGCCTTCCAGCGTGCCGAACACATGGTAATAGTCCGCACCGGATTCCTCGACCTTTTGCATCATCTCGGTCGGAACAGCCTGGACGGACAGCATCTCGGGGCTGGATGCGATCAGCACCCGGCCATCGTTATCGGTAAAAAACAGATAGGCTTCCGCGCTCTCGCCGATGATCTCCAGCTTGGTGCTCAGGGCATCCAGCTCATCGCCTTCCGGCAGGGATGCCTTCTGGGCCAGATACTGGGCCGTGCGCCGGGTCACTCCCACCACCTGGTCCAAAGTCTCGTAGCGGTCCTGGGCAAAGTAGTTCTTGAACAGCACCCACTCCGAAGCACCCATCAGCACAATGCCCAGCACCATCAGGGTGGACACCAGCGAAAAGAACGCCGTTGAGATACTTTTTCGCATTACTGACGCACCTCGAATTTATAGCCCACGCCCCACACGGTTTTCAGCTCCCACTTGTCGGAAGCACCGGCCAGCTTTTCGCGCAGGCGCTTGACGTGCACATCAATGGTGCGGCTGTCGCCGTAGTATTCAAAGCCCCACACCTCGTCCAGCAGCTGGTCGCGGGTGTAGACCCGGTTGGGGTGGGAAGCCAGGCAGTTGAGCAGTTCCAGCTCCTTGGGGGGAGCCTCCACCACCTTGCCCTTGACCCGCAGCTCATAGCTGTTCATGTCCAGGCGCAGGTTGTCGAATTCAATGACGCCCTCGGTGCTCTCAGCTGCGGCGGTAGTGGTCTGGCAGCGGCGCAGCACCGCCTTGATGCGGGCCACCACTTCCTTGGCGTCAAAGGGCTTTACCATGTAATCGTCTGCGCCCAGTTCCAGGCCCAGCACCTTGTCAAAGGTCTCGCCCTTGGCGGTGAGCATCATCACCGGGGTGTTGCCTGCCTTGCGGATGCGGCGGCACACTTCCAGGCCGTCCATCCGGGGCATCATCACGTCCAGCAGCACCATGTCCGGCTTGACCTGGTTGAACTTTTCCAGGCCCTCTTCGCCATCGTTGGCGGTGGTGACCTGATAGCCCTCTTTGGTCAGGTACAGGCGCAGCAGCTCACAGATGTTGGTATCGTCATCCACGACCAAGATCTTTTCGTTTGCCATAAAGGTATCCTCCCCTTTTTATCGTCATGCCCGCGCGGCGGGCCCTGTGTGCAAGGTATTCCACCTCTTATTATACGGGAGAGTTATGACAAAATAAAGAAGGTTTTGTATGATTTTTTCCATCCCCAGCGCAAAAGCGTGCCTTTTTCCGGGAAAGTGCCCTTGCGCTCCCCCGCTGCTTTGCGTATAATGGTAATTGTATCGTTATGCCAAAAAACGTGTAAGGAGCGTATTTTATATGAAGTTAGGTATCGTTGGCCTGCCGAATGTCGGCAAGTCCACTCTGTTCAACGCCATCACCTCCACCAAGAATGCAGAAGCCGCAAACTACCCCTTCTGCACCATTGAGCCGAACAGCGGCATCGTGGCCGTGCCGGACAAGCGCCTGGACAAGCTGGCCGAGATCTGGCAGACCAACAAAAAGACCCCCGCCATTGTGGAGTTCGTGGACATTGCAGGCCTTGTGAAGGGTGCCAGCCAGGGTGCCGGCCTGGGCAACAAGTTCCTGGGCCACATCCGCGAGTGCGATGCCATTGTGCACGTGGTGCGCTGCTTTGACGATGACAACATCATCCACGTGGTGGAAGATGTGACCAAGGCCGAAGCCGTGGACCCCATTGCCGACATTGACGCCATTGACTATGAGCTGATCCTCTCTGACCTGGAAGTGGTGCAGAACCGCGCAGGCCGCATGGCCAAGGCCGCCAAGAGCGGCAACAACAAGGGTGCCGCCGCTGAGGCCGCCTGGCTGCAGAAGCTGGCCGACCACCTGAGCACCGGCAAGCCCGCCCGCAGCTTTGACTTTGACGAAGCCGACACCGAGCAGCAGACCGTGCTGCACGAGATGGGCCTGCTGAGCGCAAAGCCGGTGCTGTACGCCTGCAACGTGGGCGAGGACGACCTGATGGAAGGCATTGAAAACAACAAGTATGTGCCGCTGGTGGCTGCCCGCGCCAAGGAAGAGGGTGCCCGCTACATTCCCATCTGCGCCAAGACCGAAGAGGACATTGCCGACTACTCCCCCGAGGAGAAAAAGGCCTTCCTGGCCGAAATGGGCATTGAAGCCAGCGGCCTGGACAACCTGATCACCGCCAGCTACGACCTGCTGGGCCTGATCTCCTTCCTGACCGATGGCAAGAAGGAGTGCCGCGCCTGGACCATCCGCAAGGGCACCAAGGCTCCCCAGGCTGCCGGCAAGATCCACAGCGATTTCGAGCGCGGCTTCATCCGCGCCAGCGTCATCGCCTACAGCGATCTGGAAGCCAACAACTTCGATTATGCTGCCGTCAAGGCCAAGGGCCTGCAGCGCACCGAAGGCAAGGAATATGTAGTCAACGATGGCGATGTGATCGAGTTCCTGTTCAACGTTTGATTTTTGACAGAGATGCCGTCTTGAGCCTTCCCCCAGCCGGGGGAAGGTGGCACGCAGTGCCGGATGAGGGTGTCCCCGGTCGCTGCCAGAATCACGCCCTCATCAGTCGCTTCCGCGACAGCTTCCCCCGACCGGGGGAAGCCTTCTACAACCACAGTATCACCTGTGAAATAAAAGATAAAGGATTCAAATATGATTTTTGGTATTATGGGCGCAATGCCCGATGAAGTCGATCAGCTGTGTGCAAAACTGGAAAACGTCACCGTGGAGCCCTACGGCGGCGTGGAGTACCACGAGGGCACGCTGGCCGGCAAGCAGGTGGTGGTGTGCTGCGCCGGTATGGGCAAGGCCAACGCCGCTGCCACCACCCAGGTGCTGATCACGAAGTACGGTGCCGAGAAGATCATCTTCTCCGGCATTGCAGGCAACATGACCAGCAAGATCGGCATCGGCGATGTGGTCATTGGCAAAACGGTGCTGTACCACGATGCCCAGCTGGACATGATCTGCCAGAACCCGCCGTTCCTGAAGGAATACACCGGCGACCCGGAGCTGATCGCCGCCGCCGAGAAGGCCTGCGCCGAAGCCGGTGTGAAGGCACTGGTGGGCAAGATCGCCACCGGCGACTTGTTTGTGGGCGACAGCGAGACCAAGGCTGCCATCGAGGCCAAGTGCGCCCCGGACTGCGTGGAGATGGAAGGCGCTGCTGTGAGCCAGATCGCCGCCAAGAACGGCGTGCCCTGCGTTATCCTGCGCGCCATGAGCGACAACGCCGATGAGGACGGCCACGAGGTACTGGTGGTAAAGAAGTTCAGCATTGCCGAGTATGTGGCCACCGCCACCAGGATCGTGGCAGCCATGGTGGAAGCGCTGTGAGAATGATGTTGCTGCGCAAATGATGCAGCTGCGCCATGAGGATTGCTTTGCAAAATGATGTGCCGCTTTCGCGGCAATAAGCAGCCCCGTCAGACTGTGGTCTGACGGGGCTGCCTGCTTCTTTCATGCGCCGCGGCGCATATCTTTCATCATTTTTCCGGAGGAAAGCATCATAGTCCCGCAGGGACCACATCATTACAAAAACTGTTCCAGCTTTACCCGGCTGTCCTCCTGGAATTCCTGCAGCTGCTGCACCAGGCGCTTGGTGCCGGGGGCCGCGTTGGGGTAGTCCTTCTGGGCCTTTACGCAGTCCACCACGCCCATGCCGCTGCCCTGGGTGAGCATCTCGGCCAGGTTGCGGGTGGATTTATCGGTCAGGGTTTTCATGCTGATGCCCATTTTGGTGTTGAACTTGGCCATGGCGCTCTGCCCCTGGGCGGTGCCGCCGCAGGCCGCCAGAGCGGTGTGGGCCTCCTGGTTGAGCTGGTGATACACGTTGCGCTGGCGCAGCAGCTCGGCCTTGAAGCGGGCATCCTGGGTCATGGGCACGATCTGCTCCAGGGTGTTCTTGCCCATTTCGGTGTTCTGCACCACGGCTTCCAGCAGGTTGAGGTTGTCGTTGTTCTGATGTTCCATACAAAAAGTCCCCCTTTGGGCATAGCGTGCACCAAAGAGGGACTTTTTATGCAATTCAATCTCTGCAGACCACCCGGTCTCCGCCGGCGGCCTGTGCCGCGCGCAGGCGGGCATCGCAGACCTCATACAGGGCCTGCCAGGTTTTGCTGTCTGCATCCTCCAGCCCGGCGGCGGCGCAGCTCAGGGTAAAGGGCACACGGTGCATCATGCCGGCCGTGGTAATGCATTCGTGGGGCATATTGTCGTACAGCACCTGCATTTCCTCTGCCAGCTGCGAAGCCGTTAGATCCAGGCAGCCCACCACAAAAACGCTGCCGGTCAGGCGGCAGACAATGCGCTTTGCCGGGGTGTCGAAGCTCTTTTTCCACTGGTTGCCCACAAAGCAGTGCAGCTGGTCCATCACCGGCTGGCCGTAGGTGCTGCACAGCTGCGGTCCGTTGTCCAGCACCACCAGGGCCACCGCCGCATTGCGGCTCTGGGCCGCACACTGCTCCAGCTTTTCGGCAAACACGGTTTCCAGATAGCGGCGGTTGTACACCCCGGTCAGAAAATCGTGGCTCAGATCATCCCGGCACAGCTCCCGCTCCCGTGGGGTCATGCGCTCCTCGGGCAGAACATTGCCCGCCAGCGGGGCCGACATCTGCAGCTGCCAGCGTTTGCCGTCCGCTTCCACGGTACGGCACAGCACACAGTCCACACGGCCATTGCGCAGCTCATAGTCCACCTTCAGGCCATCGTCCTGCCAGCCGCTTTCCGGCGCCTCGGTCAGGGTGACGGTCTCAAACACGTCCTGCGCCGTCTGTACAAAGCCGCGCAGGTCCTGTTCCGTCCATTCTGTTTTCATCATTGTTTCCCCATCATCATGCCGCGCCGCTTCTGTTCCTCAGCGCTGCTGCTCTGCTCCCGGTCCTTCCCGGGAAACTTGAAAACATTATAGCATTCAGACGGAGACTTTGCCAGCAAATCGCACAATTTTTTGCTGAACTTTTTACATTTTCGTCAGATTGCCAAACAAACCGCAATCTTTGCGGGTTGTTTGCGGCACTTCACCTTTTCCGAGCCGGTCAGTCCGCTTTGGGGGCCGTGCGGCAGTACACTTCGCACTCGTCCGCAATGGTCTTTGCCAGGGCTTTGGTCTCAAACCCGGCGGCGGCGCGCCAGGCCCAGTTGCCGCCCAGTCTGCCCGGGGTGTTCAGGTGCGCTTCGGCTCCCAGGCCCAGCCAGTCGTACATGGGAATGATGGTCCGGTCCGCCACCGAGCCAAGGGCAGCCCGCAGCAGAGCCGTGCGGGCGTCTGCGGTCTTAACGGCGGCCAGCTCTTTGGCCGTGGGGTGTGCGCCGGTCAGGTGCAGGTAGGCCGCTGCCGTGGCCTTTTCCTTGGCGGTGGCACCGTTCTCCCACCAGTCGGTCAGGGTGGTGTTGTCGTGGGTGCCGGGGTAGACCACGCCGTTCTTCACATGGTTGTGGGGCAGATACTCGTTGTCGCCGCCGCTGAAGGCAAACTGCAGCACCTTCATGCCGGGGAAGGTGCTGTCGGCCAGCAGCTCCCGCACGCTGGGGAACAGCTCGCCCAGGTCCTCGGCAATGATGGGCAGCTTGCCCAGGGCTGCTTCCAGCGCCTGGAACAGCTCCATGCGGGGGCCGGTCTCCCACTTGCCGGTGCGGGCCGTGGCGCTGCCCGCCGGGATGGCCCAGTAAGTGTCAAAGCCGCGGAAGTGGTCAATGCGCAGCAGGTCGTAGATGCCCAGAGCGTGGCGCACCCGTTTGATCCACCATGCATATCCAGTCTGTTTATGGTAAGCCCAGTTATACAGCGGGTTGCCCCACAGCTGGCCGTCTGCCGAGAAATAATCCGGCGGGCAGCCGGCCACACGGGCAAAACCGCCCTTGCTGTCCAGCTCAAACAGCTCACCGCCCACCCAGGCGTCCACCGAGTCGGCAGAAACGTAGATGGGGATGTCGCCCAGGATCTGCACACCCTTTTCGTTGGCGTAGGCCTTCACCTTCTGCCACTGGGTGCCAAACTTGTACTGCACAAACTTCCAGAAGCCGATCTCTTCTTCGTTCTCGGCGGCAAACCGGGCCAGAGTGTTCTTGTCGCGCAAGCGGTAGGGCTGGTCCCACTCCACCCAGTTCTTCATGCCATTGGCGGTTTTCAGGGCCATGTACAGGGCGTAATCGTCCAGCCAGTCCTCGTTGGCCAGGGTAAAGGCATAGTAGTCATCCGGCAGATAATACGCACAGCCGTGCAGGCCCGCACACTGCTTGCGCCAGGCGGCATAGGCCGTGCGCAGGATCTTGTAGCGGCTGGTGTACAGGGTGCCGTAATCCACTTCCAGCGGGTTTTCGCCCCAGGGCTCCGCCTTGAGCTGGGCTGCGGTGAGCAGGCCCTCTTCCTTCAGGGCATCCAGGTCGATAAAGTAGGGGTTGCCCGCAAAGGCAGAGCAGCTCTGATAGGGGCTGTCGCCATAGCCGGTGGGGCTGAGCGGCAGCAGCTGCCAGATCCTCTGCCCGGCATCGGCCAGAAAATCCACAAATTTGAACGCTTCCTTGCCAAAGCAGCCAATTCCATAAGGGCCGGGCAGGCTGGACACCGGCATCAGGATTCCACTTTCACGCATGGTTTTACCTTCCTCACATTCAACAATTTGACCGGGAACTTGTTGATTCTTATGATAACATACTTGCAGACTATTTTCCACAGGCAAAAATCGTGGTATACTTATTTTTACGGCAAACGTCCTCGCCCTCTTCGTCACGGCTGACGCCGTGCCACCTCTCCCAAAGGGAGAGGCTTTGGCAGTACGGTCAACTTTCCGGTTTTGCCAAGGGCTCTCCCTTTGGGAGAGCTGCTGAGCAGCGCGAAGCTGAGAGGGCGAGCCATTTTATCTTTTGCATTGGAGGTACCCGCACCATGCAGTGCACCGAAAAATACTTTGAGCAGGATGCCTTCCGCACCGAAGCGGAATGCACCATCCTGGCCGCTGAGCCGGACGCAAAAACCGGCGGCGGACGCATCGCGCTGGACGGCACGGTGTTTTACCCCGAGGGCGGCGGCCAGCCGGCAGACGTAGGCGTGCTGGCCCGGCCGGATGGTTCCGCCGTTTCCGTGCTGGACGTCCACGAGCAGGGGGGCGTGATCTGGCACACGGTGGACCAGCTGCCCGCCTGGGCCGTACCGGGTACCGTGGTCACCGCCCGGATCAACTGGCAGTGGCGCTTTGACAAAATGCAGCAGCACACCGGCGAGCACATCCTTTCCGGCATTCTGCATCAGATGTTCGGGGCCGAGAACGTGGGCTTCCACATCGGTTCCGAAGCCGTGCGCATGGACACCAGCGTGCCCATTTCTGCCGAGGGGCTGCGCGCCGCAGAGCTGGCTGCCAACCGCATTGTCTGGCAGGATGTGCCGGTGCTCATCACCTACCCCACCCGGGAGGAGCTGGCCGCCCTGACCTACCGCAGCAAAAAGGAGATCGAAGGCCAGGTGCGCATTGTGACCATTCCCGGGGCAGACGTGTGCGCCTGCTGCGGCACCCACACCCGCACCACCGGCCAGGTGGGGCAGATCAAGATCCTGTCCGCCGAAAACTACAAGGGCGGCGTGCGGCTGAGCATCGTGTGCGGGGAGCGCGCCCTGGAAGCCGCCCAGGCCATGCGCGCCCGGCAGGCGGACATCGGGGCGCTGCTGTCTGCCAAAGCCGATCAGACCGCCGTGGCCGTGCACCGGGTGTATGACGAGTACACCGCCCTCAAGTTCAACCACTTCGGCCTGTGCAGCCAGTTGTTTGACGCCCTGGCCGCTGCCGTGGAGCCGGGAGCCGATGCCATCCGCACTGTGCCCGGGCTGGACCCGGACGGCCTGCACCGGCTGACTGTGCGCCTGACCGAAGCCACCCCCGGCCTGTGCGCCGCCCTGACCCCCACCGAAAAGGGCACCGGCTACTGCATTGCCCAGGCCGACGGCGATGTGCGCGCCCTGACCAAAGCCCTGAACGCCGCCCTGAACGGGCGCGGCGGCGGCAAGCCCGGCATCTGCCAGGGCAGCTGCGCCGCTGCCCCGGAACAGGTGGAGGCGTTTTTGAAAAACACGAAATTGTAAGCATCCTCGCCCTCTCAGTCACCTTCGGTGACAGCTATTCCCCGTTTTGTCACCTGCGGTGACATTTCTCCCCGGCGCGGGGAGAATCTTTCCCGTCTGGGGGAAGCCTAAAAGCTTTCCTGCAGCGTCAAAGCCTTCCCCCAGACGGGGGAAGGTGGCGCGTGAGCGCCGGATGAGGGTGCATTTATACACACAGCTTTCCCTATCAACTTTAAGCTATAAGGAGAATTTCAATCTATGAGAATGCGTTTCAAACCCTACGCCCACGATGAACTGATGGCTGCGGATTTCCACGTGCACGAGCCGCTGGTCTGGGGCGGCAAATGGCACGCCCAGTATGCCCGCCCGGAGCAGCCCTTTGTGCTGGAGCTGGGCTGCGGCAAGGGCGGCTTCCTCTCCCAGCTGGCCTGCGCCCACCCGGAGAACAACTACCTGGGCATTGACATCACCGACAAGGTGCTGATCCTGGCCAAGCGCAAGATCGAAGCCGCCTACCAGGCTGCAGGCCGCCCCATTGACAACGTAAAGATCATGAGCACCGACATTGAGCGCATCCAGGGCGTGATCACCGCCGAAGATACGGTCAGCCGCGTCTACATCAACTTCTGCAACCCGTGGAGCAAGAACGGCTCTTCCCACAAGCACCGCCTGACCTACCCCCGCCAGCTCATCCATTATCGTGAGTTCCTGAAGGACGGCGGCGAGATCTACTTCAAGACCGATGACGAGGACCTGTTCCGCGACAGCCTGGAGTACTTCCCCGCTTCCGGCTACGACATTGAGTGGATGACCTACGACCTGCACGAGAACGAGCCGGAGTGGAACATCCGCACCGAGCACGAAGGCATGTTCACCGAGATAGGCATTAAAATCAAGGCGCTGATCGCCCGCAAGAATCCGGACCCCGCCAGCGTGACCTGGGTGGAGCCGAAGGTGCTCAAGCGCCTGGCCCGCGAAGCCGCCGAAGCCGAAGCGGCCGCCGCACAGGAAGGCGAAGCCCATGAATGACCCCTGTGAGCTGTGCCTGAACAACCAGCAGGACGAATACGGCAGCTATTACTGTGCACAGGGTGCCGCCCTGGACGAGGACGAGATGGCGCGCTATCTCTCCCACAGCACCGCCGCCTGCCCCTTTTTCGAGCCGGGCGATGAATATAAGATCGTGCAAAAACAGAACTAAAGGCTTTCCCCTGGGGAAAGCCTTTTCCGGAGGTGTTTTATGCTATCCTTTTTTACCGACACCATGATCTGCGGCTTTTCGCTGTATCAGATCCTGGCCTATTTCCTGATCTATTCCTGCATTGGCTGGTGCCTGGAGGTGGTCTACGCCGCCGTGACCACCGGCCAGCTGGTGAACCGGGGCTTCCTCAACGGCCCGGTATGCCCCATTTACGGCTTTGGTATGATCATTGTGCTGTTTGCCCTTACGCCTTTGCAGCACAGTATTCTGCTTCTGTACATCGGCGGCGTGATCCTGCCCAGTGCTCTGGAGCTGGTGGGCGGCTGGGCGCTGTACAAACTGTACCGCACCCGCTGGTGGGACTACAGCGATTACCCCTTTAACATCGGCGGATACATCTGCCTGGAGTTCTGCCTGCTGTGGGGCGTGGGCACTCTGGTGGTCATGCGCATCGTGCACCCGGTGATCGCCAACCTGGTGGCCATGATCCCGCCGCTGGTGGGTGTGATCCTGATGTGCATTCTCTACGCCGTGTATGCGGCGGACGTGGTGGCCACCGCCATTGCCGCTTCCAGCCTGGCCGACACCCTGGACACCATGGAAAAGCTGGGCGAGAGCATTCACGCCGTGAGCGATGCCATGACCGAGCTGCTGGGCACCACCGCCCTCACCGCCGACCAGAAGATGGACGAGAGCCGCCTGCAGCTCAAGCTGGCCGCTGCCGAGGCCCGGGACAACGCCCCCAAGCTGTCGCCCCGTGAGACCATGGCTGCCATTCGTGCCCGGACCGACGAGGCCATGGAGGCCGCCAAGCACGCCTCCGAGATTGCCCGCCTGAACGCTGCCGAGGCCGCCAACGCCGCCAAGCTGGCCGCTCAGGGTGCTTCTGAGCGGGCCGCAGAACGGGCTGCCGAGCTGCTGCAGCTGGAACAGCTGCAGGCAGAACTGCAGGCACGCTCCGACGAGATGCGCGCCCAGATGCTGAAAAAGCCCAGCATCATCGGCCAGCGCCGTATGCTGCGCGCCTACCCCAAGCTGAAGCACGGTGCCAAGAACACTTCGCTGGACACCCTGCGCAAGATGCTGGCCCGCAAAAACAAGGAAGATTGATGCACATTTCCGCCGCACCGGCCCGCTGCCGGTGCGGCTTTTTTCTTGCGGGATCCTTTAAATAAGATGTGCCAAATTTTCGGCGGGAAGTTTGTTTGCAAAAGTTAGCGGATTGCTATTTTCAAACTGGAAGAATGGTGTTATACTGGCATCTAGAATTGACTTATTATGTACAATCCCGACAAAATTAGCAGAACCTGTCTGATCGCGAGGAATAGCTATGTCTGAAAACACAAAGCTGAACAAGGATAGCAGCACCGCTGTGCCGGATGCCAGCCAGCAGCTGCTCAGTGAGCTGGAACGTGGGCTGAAAAACCACGAATTCTGCTTTTTTCTGCAGCCCAAGTGCAACAGCATAACCCGTGCCATTGTGGGCATGGAAGCCCTGGTGCGCTGGAACCATCCCACCCGCGGCTGCGTGCAGCCGGCCGAGTTCATGCCCCTGCTGGAACGCACCGGCCTGATCACCCAGCTGGACCAGTACATCTGGGAGTCCGTCTGCCAGACCCTGCAGAAGTGGCAGGCCAGCGGCAGCAACCTGGTGCCGGTGTCGGTAAACGTCTCGGTGGTGGACATTGCCAACCTGGACGTGCCGCAGATTTTCTCTGACCTGGTGGAGAAGTACCAGCTGGAGCCCAAGCTCCTGGTGGCCGAGATCACCGAGACCATGGTGGCCGAGACCCCCTCGGTGGTGGAAAACACCATTCAGGGCCTGCACCGCAAGGGCTTCTCGGTCATGATGGA
>CAVIXY010000035.1:0-19768 GCA_963646665.1 Bacteroides sp. CAG:545 | reverse complement strand
CGCAGTTCAGCGGTGCAGTGGCCGGCGGCGGCCGCTACGACAACATGGTGGGCAAGTTCCTGGGTACCCAGGTGCCTGCCGTGGGCTTCTCCATCGGCTTCGAGCGCGTGTGCGGCATCCTGCTGGAGCAGGGGTATCAGATCCCCGGTGCCAAGCAGAAGATCGCCCTGCTGTACGGCAAGGATGCCGATTTTACCGCCGTGCTGAGCAGGGCCGCTGCCCTGCGTGACACCTACCAGGTCACCGTGCTGCCCCAGGGCAAAAAGCTGGGCAAGCAGCTGGGCCAGCTGGAAGCCGCCGGTTTTGCCGGTGCCGCCTTTATGGATAAGGACGAAGTGAAGATCTTCGCCCAGCAGTAACCAAAAAACACAAAGCCTCTTTGCTTTTCGGGCAAAGAGGCTTTGTTCTTTTATAAAGCGGAGGCCATTTTAAATCGTAAACTGCACCACGCAGAAGGCGGCATAGATGCACAGCAGTGCAATGCCCTGCGGGCGGCTCAGCTTGCCCTTGACCAGGGCAGGCACGGTGAGCAGCAGCATCACGGCAAACATCACCGGAAACTCCAGCACCAGCGAAGCGTTGTGCCCGAACAGCATGGAATTCTGCGGAATGGTAAAGGGAGCCACCGTGGCGCTCACGCCGCTGACCAGCACCAGGTTGAACACATTGGCACCAATGACGTTGCCCAGCGAAAGATCGCCGTGGCCCTTGGCCAGCGAGGTGATGGCGGTGACCAGTTCCGGCAGCGAGGTGCCCAGAGCCACAAAGGTCAGTGCGATGACCGATTCCGGCACGCCCAGCGCCTGGGCGATCAGGGTGCCGTTGTCCACCAGCAGGTTTGCGCCCACAGCGATCAGCACGGCACCCACTGCCAGCAAGCCCAGCTCCTTGGCAAGCGAGGCAGACTCTTCCGGGGCTTCGTCTGCTTCCTCAATGGGCATGGGGGTCTTTTTCATGGCCATGATGTTGAGCGCAATATAGACCACGAACATCACCAGCAGGATCAGGCCCACCGGACGGCTGAAGTACCCGGTGGTGTAGGCCACCCCTGCATAAAAAGCAGCCGCCACAAAGAAGAACAGCACCGGGGTGCGCAGGCTTTTGGGGTCCACCTTGCCCGGGCGCACCGCAATGGTAATGGCCGCAATGAGGGCCGCATTGCAGATGACCGAGCCGATGGCATTGCCGTAAGCGATCTCGCCGTGGCCGGTGAGGGCCGAGGTGGTGGAGACCATCACTTCCGGCAGCGTGGTGCCGATGGACACCACCGTGGCACCAATGAGCAGCTCCGGCACATGGAAGCGGCGGGCAATGCCCGTGGCACCGTCCACAAACCAGTCGCCGCCCTTGATCAGGCACAGCAGGCCTACGATGAACAACAAAACAGGGATGAGCATAATTTTCTCCTTTTGTATTGTTTTTTCCAAGAAAAAAGAGACCCTTATTACAGCCTGCCCCACTCCGGGCGCTGTAATAAAAGTCTCAAGCGATCGGCACCGCAGCGGGCATTTCTGCCGGGATGTCGCTGCGATACAGCGTGCGCCCTGCCAGGCCGCACGCCCTTTACTCCCTTTTATCCGAAAAATATTATACTGTGTCCCAGCGCAAAAAGCAAGCAGAATCTGAAATTTCAGGTGGTCTTTGCCACTTTTTTGGCGTTGGGGTAAATGCGCTCCATGCGGGCATCGTCAAAGTGGGTGTCCAGCCAGCTGTCCACCGTACCGGATGCAGCTGCGCCGCTGGTGCGGGCATCGTAGCGGGCCAGGGCCAGCGAGCTGGTCACCATATTCACCGCCATGAACACCGCCAGCAGCACGGTCATCCAGGGGCGCACATGGCTGCGCACCTTTGCCATCAGCCGGATCACCAGCGGGTAGCCGTAGCGCATCCACACCACGGCGGCAATGCCCCAGAAAAAGCAGTACAGCAGGTTGATGCGCCCGCCTAGGTTGAATTTGAACTTGCTGTAGTCCCAGAACACGGTGCCGAACAGCAGCTCGGTCACGGCGCTGCACACATACTCGTACACGCCGCCCATCACGGTGCCAAACACAAACAGGTAGCGGTCACTCTTGTCCTGTTCCTGCCGCAGCAGCACGCTGGACAGCACCAGCGCCAGACCCCACACCACACTGAACGGCCCCCACACCAGGCTGGAACGGCTCATCCAGACGCCGGCCGTCACCCGGCAGAACACCGTTTCTACCATGTCGCCCAGAAAGGCCCCGATCACAAACAGCCACAGCAGGTCTGCCATGCTCAGAAAGTCTTTTTCGCCCTTCTGCAGCGCGGTCTGTTCCTGCCGGGCCGCCGCCGGGTAGGCCCGCTGAATGCGCTTTTCCACATACAGCACAATGCGGCGGCGCAGGGTGTCGGAGCGTTCGCCCAGCTTTTGGTTCAGCTGTTCCAGCACCGGGTGTCGGGCCGCATACCGGCCCACCAGCACGGCCGAGCCGATCTGATCCAGCGCAGCCACAGCCAGCGCGGCCCACACCAGCGGGCGCAGCAGCCAGCCCGGCAGCAGCAGGCACAGCCGCAGCAGCAAACCGTTGCCCCACAGTACGCTGACGGTGCCCAGCGCACCCCACAGCAGCGAATACTGCAGGCAGACGTACCCGTTCAGGTTGAACTTTTTGCCGGAATAATCCCACCATTTGCGGCGGTGCAGCCGTTCCAGGATCTTGGCAGTCAGCCATTCCACCACGGTGGACGTCAGCATACAGGCCAGGAACAGATACACCGGGTCTGTGCGCAGATCCGAAAAGCCTACGGCCAGCAGCACCGCCGTGGTACCGTATACAAAGCAGAAGGGGCCAGCCGCCGCACCGCGGTTTGCAAACCGCCTGCCGCGCACGGTGGCCACCACCGTCTCCCCCACCCAGCCCAGGAAGGAGTACACCAGATAAAAGACGCCCAGCGTGTAGAAATTCAGTTCCATAACGATCCTTTCGGCCCATGCTGCATTCATTGACAGTCCGATTGTATCTTATCTTTGCCCAAAATGCAAGCACTGCATACGCAGGCAAGCCCGCGCCCTTCCGGTTTGGCAGGGTGCGGGCTTGCTGTGGTTTCCGGGTCAGAAGAAGCTTTCTTCTGCAGCGGGTTCGTCCGGCTGCAGCTCCACGCGGCGCAGGTAGCTGCGGCTTTCTTCTAGAATTTCGTCCAGACGCTCCTCGGGCAGGGTCTCTTCGCACAGAATGTTCATGACAAAAGTCAGGTTCACACCGGACACCAGCCGGGTGTTGGGCTTTTGCAGGTACAGGTACATCACCTGGTTCACGCTGCCGCCGTACAGGTCGCTGCACAGCAGCACCTCGTCCTCCGGGGCCACCGTTTGATAAAAGGCGTCCAGTGCTTCCTGCACCGTGGTGTCGTCCACATAGGCGTCAAACACGGTCAGGTTCTCCTGGGGGCCAAGCAGGATCTCGCAGGAACTTTTGATCCCGCTGGCAAACCGCCCGTGGGAGGATAAAAAGATTTTGAGCATAGCAGGTTACATTCCTTTCTGTTCCACGACCCGGTAGCATTTTCTGCGTTTGAAGCGCACCAGGCACACGACCACTTTGATGATCCAGTCCAGCTTCATGCAGATGTACACCACAAAGGCGGGCATCTGCCACACCACACCGGTCATCCACCCCAGCGGAATGGACACCAGCCACAGGAAGGTGGCGTCCACCATCATGCAGAAGCGGGTATCGCCGCCGCCGCGCAGGATGCCTTTGGTCAGCACCGACTGCAGTGCCTGGAACACCACCACCAGGCTGATGGCATCCAGCAGCTGCATGGCAATGTCATAGGTCTGCTGCGAAATGTTGTAGGCACCGATCACGGATGGCCCGATGAGCCGGATTACGCCGCCGGTTGCCAGGCCCAGCAGGGTGGTCAGGGCCAGCATGGTCACACCTTCGCGGTGGGCCTTTTCCAGCTCACCGGCTCCCACATTGTTGCCGGTGATCACAGCGGCCGCCTGCCCGACGCCCTGGGTCATCACGGTGCACAGGCGCTGGATCATGGCCACAATGGAGTTGGCTGCCACAAAGGAGGTGCCGATGTGGCCGATGACCACCGACACCATGCTGTTGCCCACACCCAGCAGCAGGTCCGAGCACAGCACCGGGATGCTGTAGCGGAAGTAGGTCTGCAGCAGGTCCCCCACCGGAAGGAACAGGTCCCGGATGCGGAAGCGCACCGTCTGTTCCCGGAAGAAGAAGTGCCCGCCAATGATGATCAACTCAAACACACGGGCCAGCACCGTGCCCACCGCCGCACCGGCGATCTGCATCTGCGGCATTCCCAGGTGCCCGAAAATGAACACCCAGTTGAAAAAGATGTTGACAAAAAAGCTGCCGATGGACGCATACAGGGGCACTTTCACATCCCGGATGGAGCGCAGGATCAGGGTGACCGTCATGGTAATGCCCATCAGAAAAAAGCTGGGCATACTGTAGCGCAGGTAGATGGCTCCCTGCCGGATGACCTCTTCGTCCGTGGTGTAGATGCCAAGGATCTGCTCCGGGATCACGCACACCGCCAGCATACACACCGCCGCTGCCGTCAGAATGACCCGCAGCATAATGGCCACCGTCTTTTTTACGTTTTGGTAATCGCCTCTGCCGTAGAACTGGGCGCTCAGCACAGAGGCCCCGCCGCCAACGCCCATGCAGGCGATCTGGAACAGGTTGATGAAGTCGTTTGCCAGCGAGGAGCCGGAAAGCTGCATCTCGCCAAAGCTGCCCAGCATCACCGTGTCCATGATGTTGACGCCCACCGTGATCATGTTTTGCAGGATCACGGGCAGCGCCAGCGTCAGCAGCAGTTTGTAAAAACCGGGTTCTCGTACAAAAATTCGTTTTTTGTCCATGTTCATTGCAGGCCGGGGTGCTCGGCGATGTACTGATCAAAGTTGATCAGCTCAATGCCGTGCTCCCGGACCCAGTTCTTGATCTCCGGGGAGCAGAGCATTTCCACCTCGCGCCCGCGGATCACCGAGAAGGTGGACATCTTCTGCAGCTCGCCATCGCAGTAGCCACAGTGGGTTGCCAGCAGGCCGTAGGGTGCGTCAAAGTCAAATTCGCACCCGCCGGAGATCACGTGCTCGGTCACATCGGTGGCACCCTGGGCTTCCAGGCTGTAGGCCGGTTTGGGGTCGTTGGGGTCCACCTTCATGTTTTTATAGTACCAGCGCTTGCCGGTGGGCAGGTCCGGCTGCGAGAAGCAGTCGTGCAGGATGCCAAACTCCCGGGCAATGTCCAGCATGGCCTGGTTCACCTCCGGCGTTGCCAGCGAATGCCCGGTAACATAACTGGGCTTGCGGCCGGTCAGCTCCTGAAAGCGTTCCACCTGCAGCTTCATCTCCCGGTAGACCTGCTCGTAGGGAATGCTGAACAGATTGCGCTTTTTGCGCTGGGTGGAAGAGATGAAGATGCCGTTTTCGTCCACCAGGTCCGGAATGTCCTCCGGGCGACTGGCCGGCAGGCCGGACACCAGGTTCAGGTCCTGGCCCATGGAAACGTGGGGATACTTTTTCATTTCCTCCACGGCATATTTTGCCTGCTCCCAGTTGTTGGTCATCAGGCCCACATCGGTCAGAATACCGCAGCGGGCTGCCCGCAGGCAGCCATCGGTAATGCTGTCGGTCATGCCGTAATCGGCACCGCGCACGATCAGTTTCATGGTTTGTTCCCTCCTTATTTCAGGTCCCGGTAGGTGATCAGCTGCACATCATGCTCCCGAATCCAGTTTTTCACATAGTCCGAAGTAAAGATCTCGTGGTCCTTGCAGCGGATCACCGAATAGGTCGTGTACTTGAACAGGTCGGCATCCACAAAGCCCACATGGCCGCCCAGCATCACATACTCGTGGCTCAGGGCCTCGTCCAAGTGCTGCCGGACGTAGGCCAGCGCATCGGTTTTCAGCTGTGCTTCCACTGTGAAGGGCTTGGTGTTGTAGCCGTTGGCAGCCCAGAACATGTTCACCTTTTTGTGGCAGTCCATGCTGTAGGGAATGCCGCTTTCCTCCGCCAGGGTGCGGATGGCACGGATGTAGGCCGGGCTGGCCCGGCTGATGGAGTGGCCGTGCAGGTACTCCGGCGGCTGGCCTGCAATTTGAACAAAGCGTTCCAGCTGTGCCCGCAGCTCAATGAGCACCTGCTCGTAGGGCCACAACTCTTCCTTGCCAAAGCGCGGGTCAGCCATTTTGACCGTGGAGCGGATAAAGTGCCCTTCGGCGTCCGTCAGGGCCGGCAGAAGTTCCGCCGGGGCCACCGGGTCGCCGGAAACAATGTTGAAGTCGATGCCGAAGCAGACCTCCGGATACTTGGAAATAAAGGAAGCGGCGTGCTCGCTTTCCGGCATGTTGACAAACAGGCCGGTGTTGCGCACAATGCCGTTTTCAATGGCATCCAGGATGCCGCAGGTGACGCCCCGGGTAAAGCCGTAGTCGTCCGATTGGGCCAGCAGTTTCATAGCAGTTTCTTCCCTTCTGTGTATGGTATACGGCCGTTACAAGAAAAGGGAGCCGGATCTCCGCTCCCTTTTCTTTGAAACGCCGTTCTCCGGGGTGATGGTTACAGGATGCCGAACAGGGACAGCATAATGCAGCCGCCCATGATGATGAAGATCAGCTTGACGGGGGTCAGGCCCTTCTGCAGTGCCTTATAGCTGCCCCACCACAGACCGATGCTCAGAATGCCGGGCATGATGCTGTCCAGAATGGACTGCACATTGATCTCGGCGCCATTGACCACCGGGGCAAAGGCGATGTTGATGCTGACGTTGGAGGCAATGAGCACGCCCACCATCATGGCACCCAGCACACCGGCGGCTTCCATCAGCATGGAGATCACGCCGGACTCGGATGCCTGGTCGATCAGGGTGGTGCCGGTGCGGTAGCCGGTCATGAACAGGAAGTGCTTGAGGGCCAGCAGGCCAAAGCCGAACAGCAGCACGAACAGGATGGGGCCGAGCACATTGCCGCTGGATGCAATGCCGATGGCAATACCGGCCACGATGACACGCACGCAGTTGAAGAAGAAGGAGTCGCCCACACCAGCCAGAGGGCCCATCAGAGAGGCGATGACGCTGGTAATGATACCGGCTTCCACATTGCCCTTTTCGCCGCGCTCTTTTTCCATGGCGCAGGCAATGCCGGCCAGCAGACCAAACATGGTCTGGTTGGTGTTGACGTATTCGGATGCGTGGCGGGACAAGGCTTCCTTCTTGGACTCCTCGTCCGGGTAATATTTTTCAATGATGGGTGCGGTGGAAAGCACCATGGCACGGCCCTGGCCGGTCACGTTGCTGGTGGTACGCATACAGGAAAGGGAACCCCAGTAGCACTTGTTCAAAAGCTTCTTTTCTTCTGCCGACATCGCAGTCTGATTCTTAGCCATAGAAATCGTCACCTCCGGAAGTCTTTTCCACCTGCTTCAGGCAGCTGGTACGGTCAAACAGCATGTAAGCGCACACAAAGCCCAGGATGGCCACGGCCATAACCGGCATGGACAGGTACTTGGTCAGCACAAAGCCCACCAGCACAAAGGGCACGGTATACTTGGAGAAGATCGCCTGGGTAGTCAGCGCCAGGCCAACGACCACCAGCATTTTGCCGGAAGCGGTCAGGCCGCCCAGCAGCCAGGCCGGGATCATATCGAACGCTGCAGTGATGACCGTGGAGCCAAAGTAGCAGCACAGGAAGATGACAGCCGTATCCAGCAGGTGCTGCAGCACAATGGCCTGGAACCACACCAGCCGGTTATACTTTTTGACATCGCCCGCCTGCGCAGCCTTCATCAGGGGCACTTCCATCAGGTTGCCCACCATGGTGGTAATGGGCATCAGGCCCAGGCACAGTGCGCCGATGGGCACGGCAATGGCCACGCCCTCTTCCATGGAGATGCCGGACAGAATGGCCAGGCCAACGCCCACGGCAGTGCCGGAGCGGTAGTCCGCTGCCAGGGAGCCGCCGATGCCGGAAATGCCCATGTAAACAGCTTCCAGCGAAGCGCCCATGATCACGCCGGTGGTCAGATCGCCGCACAACAGGCCGATCACGGTGCCCAGCACGATGGGCCGGGTCATGGTCTGCCAGCCAAGAACGCCGTCAATGAACCATGTGATCCAGTAGGCAAATGCAACCAGCAAGGCCGGTACTAACATAGAGAAACCCTCCTTTTTTTACCAATCTGCCTTTGCAGCCGGGGCAACAAAGGCCTTCAGTTTTGTCTTTTCGGTCGAAGGCAGGCTCTGCGCATAAGAATTTTCGACCGTATCCGCGATCTGTGCCAGAGCCTCCCAATCTGCTTTGTCCACCTGCACAGCCTGCGACAGGTTGACCGTTTTTTCCGCTTTCCGATTATGGTAGTTGCCCAGATTGACGTCCTTCAGGCCCAGAGCATTTACCAGCTTCAGGGCATCCTTGGGGGTATCCGTCAGCAGAAAGATCTTCATGCGGTCTGCACGCGGATCTTTCAGCAGGCCGATCACCTCGTCCACACCACGGACGTGGGTCTTTTTGCCCGGAGGCGCGGCAATGAGCAGCATCTTCTTTTTCAGCGGGTTCTGGGATGCTTCATCGCTTGCACACACGATGGTGTCAATGTCCAGTGCCTTGGACCAGCTGGTGGCCACCTGGCCGTGGATCAGTCGTTCGTCAATTCTCAGCAGCGCGATCATACAGGGATTTCCTCCTTTTTCATGGGGTGGCACAGCGGACTGTGCCGCATTTTCCGGAAAATGTCTATGGCTTTATTATAGCAGGCTTTTCAGATCTTTCCTTGTTGCAGTTTTTGCGCACATTTTACAAAAAAGTGCAAGAATGTGCAGTTGTTTTAAGTTAAAAGAACTTCTTTTGTGCACTTTGCACAGCAAACCGCTCCGCCTGCCCGGCAGCACGCGAAAAAAAAATGCGCCGCAGATCTCTCTGCAGCGCGTTTTGCTCCAAACAGCGTTATTTCAGCAGCCGGTTCAGCTGGTTGTTCACCGTTTCCACGGTGGGGGTCTCGGTCAGGGTTGCCCAGAACAGCGGGTCCTGCACCAGTTCGTACAGCAGCTCGTTGACAATGCGGATGTTTTTCCGGCCGATCTGCCCGGCAAACACAAGGTACCGTGTCACCCGGCGGTTTTCCACCCGCAGCTTCTTTTTCAGCTCCCCGAACTGCAGCAGGCTTGGCCTGGCCGGATGCTGCGGCAGCACAAGCACCATGCAGTCCCCGCAGGACACCGCTTCCTGCAGCAGCTGCGCGGGGGTCTGGGGCACGGCAGCCCGTTCCTGCAGGTGCTGCAACAGCAGCGCCCAGTCTGCTGCGTTCTCCCGCAGGTCCAGATCCTGCGGGCAGATGTCGGCATCCCGCAGCAGGCCGCCGCACAGGTTGCGCAGCATCCGCAGGCAGCTGTTCAGGTTATCAAAGTCGTTGCGGAACTCCTGATAGGACAAAAACAGTGCATCGCCGGAAAGGCGCTCGTCACAGATCACCACATCGTACTGCCTGCGGGTCTGCTCCAGGTCGTCCAGCAGCACATCATAAGGGCGGCGTTCCAGCAGCTTATAATAGCGCGGGTCCAGCCGCTGCTGCAGAATCTCGGTGATCAGGGCCGGGTCGTACAGCGAGGTGCGCAGGGCCAAAGCAATGCGCAGGCGGGGCGCTTCGTAATCCGAGCACTGGATGAAAAAGGCGATCAGGTCGCACAGCGGTGTGCAGCACACGGCGGCGGCATCTTCGCCGTAATGCTCCTTGAGCAGGCCCCGCAGCTCCCGGTACAAATGTTCCATGAGCGGATAGTTGGCAATGCGCGGGGTGCGGTTGTCGGCGCTGCCGGCCCGCTCGCTCAGAATGTTCATGCGGTGCCGCAGCACAATGCCGCTGAGCAGTTCCTGCAGCAGCTGGTCGAACCGGCCGGTGAGCTGCAGGCCGTAGCGATGGTGCAGAAAGCCGGTCATACGCTGCGAAAGGCTGCGGAACTCGTCCGGGAAATGCTCCTGTACAAAGCGGTTCAGCTCGTCCGGGGCGTCCAGCGCTTCCAGCAGCATCATGGCCAGGCCATCGGCTTCGGCTTCCGGGCAGGGGCCGTAACCCGGCAGCTGTGCCACCCGGCGCAGAATTTCCCGGCTCAGTGCCTGCAGGCGCGGCGAGGCCTTGGCGTAGGCGATGATCTGCGGGTCCACCTCCGCAAAACCGGCAAAGGGGTGCCCGGCCTGCACCCGCAGGTACAGGAACACCACATAATAGTTCAGCCTGCGCAGCTGCGTCTGGGCAATGGTGCTGCCCTCGCCGCGCAGCACCTCCCGCAGGCAGCTGCGCACCCGGGTATAGGCCTCCCCGCTCAGCCGCCGGGCAATTTCCGGGTAGTCCTCTTCCGGCACCACGTTGACTTCCAGAAACATGTAAATGGCGATCAGGCAACGGCGGATGTTCCACTCGCTACCCGCCGGGCGCACGCCGTGGTGGGGCACATTTTCCAGCCGGATGTTATAGCTGGCCAGAAAGTTCCGGCACAGTTTAATGGCGTCGCGCAGACTGCTGCGGGAAAAGCCCATGTCCTCCGCCAGAGTCTCCAGGTCGGTGCAGTCCGGGGCCAGCAGCAGGGTCTTGGCCATGTACAGCCCGCGCGCCTGCTCCTTATCGTTCATGAACTGATGCCGGTGCCGGTTGTAGAAGGCCCAGATTCCTTTATAGTGCAGGTTGAAGCGCGCTTCGTCCGTTTTGTGCCAGCCGATCCGCTCGTCTCCAAACTCAAATTCCACGCCGTACAGCGCCTGCATTTCCTTCATCCGCTGCTGGCAGGCCGCATATTCGTACCGGCTCAGCTCAAACCTCCGGCTGAAATGCTCCACCGTGACCTCCGGGCGAAGCAGCAGGTAACTCACCTGCATATAGTCCCGTATGGTATAATCCCGAAACACCGCTGCTGCTCCTTTCTGTTTGTGGGATCGTTCGGTTTTTACTGCCCGGCCTTCCGGCGGGCCGCCGCCGGGGCCGTAAGCATCTGCTGGAACTTGCGCGCCGCCGTGTTCAGGGGGCGGTGATGGTCGTACACCAGGCAGATGGATCGCTGCGGAATGATCTCCTGCAGATGCAGCTGCACGATCTCGCCCCGCGCCAGCGGCTCTTCTGCCATGGGCTGGGGCAAAAAGGCAAGGCCCAGCTCGCTCTTGACCAGCGTCAGCATCTGATCCGTGGTGGCGGCTTCGGTGTCCGGCTTGAGCATGGCCCCATGGTCCAGAAAGAACTGCCGGTAAAAACTGCGGGTCATGCTCTCGCCGCTCAGCGAGATCAGCGGGTAGTTGCGCAGCTCCTTCAGGTTCAGGTGCTGGCTGGCCAGCGCCGTAAAGGTTTTGCCGCCCACCAGCACCTCATAAAAGGGCATCAGCTCCACCTTTTTCAGGCCGGTCTCCACCTCGGCGGGGGTAGTCACAATGGCAAAATCCACCTCGCCGTTCTTCACCGCCTGCAGCGCCTGCGGCGTGGAGTGGTTGGAAATGCGCAGCCGGATGCCGGGGTACTCGGTGTGGAAGGCGCGCAGCTTTTCCGACAGGTAGATGTTCAGGGCCGTCTCGGTGGCGCTGATGCTGATGGCTCCGTGTTCCAGCGTGGCGCTGGAACTCAGCTCTTCTTCTGCGTCCTGGATCTGCACCGCTGCCGAAGCAATGCGGGAGTACAGCATCTCCCCTTCCGGCGTCAGGGTCACGCCCCGGTTGGAGCGGATGAACAGCACGCAGTTGAGCTGGCTTTCCAGCCGGTTCATGGCATGGGTGATGTTGGGCTGGTTGTTGCCCAGCACCCGCGCTGCCCGGGTAAAATTCTGATACTTCGCCACATAATAAAAGATCTTGTAATATTCCCAGTCCACGTACATGGCCATTTTCCCTCTTTCATGTCAAAATCATATCATGACTATGTGCAGGATACTTTTTACACATTCTCTCCCTGCTCGTATAATAACACTGCAATCCGAAATTGCAAGAGGGAAATCGAAAAGAATCGAACCCCGGGTGTTCTTCACCCGGCCGAGAAAAAGAAGGTTATCATCCATATGCTTACCGCAGTTACCGGAATCAACTGGGGCGATGAAGGCAAGGGCCGCGTCATCGACCTGCTGGCAGAACATGCCGATATCGTTGCCCGCTATCAGGGCGGCAACAATGCCGGCCACACCGTGGTCACCGACCAGGGCAAGTTCATCCTGAACCTGCTGCCCTCGGGCATCCTGCACCCGGACGTTACCTGTGTGCTGGGCACCGACATGGTCATCGACCTGGACCACCTGGCCGCCGAAATGGACGCCATTGAGCAGCGCGGCGTAAAGGTTGCCCCCGAGAACCTGAAGCTCTCGGATAAGGCCACCATCTCCATGCCCTGGCACAAGGTGCAGGACGGCCTGGAAGAGGACCGCCTGGCCAAGAAGGGGGCTGCCTTTGGCTCCACCCGCCGCGGCATTGCCTACGCTTACAGCGACAAGTACCGCAAAAAGACCCTGCGCCTGGGCGACCTGCTCCACCTGGACGAGGAGCGCACCCAGAACCGCCTGCACATGATCCTGGAATCCAAGAACATGGAGCTGGCCGGCTGCTACCATCAGGAGCCGATGAGCTACGATGCCCTGCTGGACTGGTGCCGGATGCAGGCCGGACAGTTTGCCCCGTACATCTGCGATGTGGGTGCCTTTTTGCAGCAGGCCCACGATGCCGGCAAAAAGATCGTGCTGGAAGCCCAGCTGGGTGCCATGCGCGATATTGACTACGGCATCTTCCCCTTCACGTCCAGCTCCAACACCCTGGCCGCCTATGCACCCCTGGGTGCCGGCATTCCCAACTGCCGCCTGGACCATGTGGTGGGTGTGCTGAAGGCCTACTCCACCTGCGTGGGTGCCGGCCCCTTTGCCGCCGAAAACGCCATGAGCGAGGACTGGAACGAGAAGCTGCGCAAGGCCGGCGGCGAGTATGGTGCCGCCACCGGGCGACCCCGCCGGGTAGGTCCCTTTGACTGTGTGGCCAGCCGCTACGGCCTGGCCTGCCAGGGTGCCGACAAGATCGCCCTGACCAAGCTGGATGTGCTGAGCAGCATGAAGGAGATCCCGGTTATTACCGGTTACAAGCTGGACGGTGTGGAAGTCCCCTGCTTCGACACACTGTCTGACCTGGACCGGGTGGAACCGGTGGTCACCCTGCTGCCCGGCTGGAACAAGGACATTTCCGGCTGCAGGAGCTGGCAGGATCTGCCCAAAGAAGCCAGAGCTTACGTGGAATTCCTGGAAAAGGAGCTGGGCCACGAGATCCAGTTCGTCTCCACCGGTGCCGAGCGTGAAAAGTTCGTGCTGAAAGGAGAATGGCTGTGAGACACTTTATTGAGCCGGGCAGCTTTTCTTTGAACGAGCAGCTGGCCCTTCTTGATCTGGCTGACCGGATGGAGGCCAACCCCGCCCCCTACGCCCATCTGTGCGATGGCCGCATTCTGGCCACTCTGTTCTACGAGCCCAGCACCCGCACCCGTCTCTCCTTTGAATCCGCCATGCTGCGGCTGGGCGGCAAGACCCTGGGCTTTGCCGGGGCACAGCTGTCCAGTGCCAGCAAGGGCGAGACCGTGGCCGACACCGCCCTCGTGGTGAGCAACTACGCGGACGTGATCGCCATGCGGCACCCCAAAGAAGGTGCACCGCTGCGGGCTTCGATGTACGCACGGGTGCCCGTGATCAATGCAGGCGATGGCGGGCACGCCCACCCCAGCCAGACCATGATCGACCTGATGACCATCCGCCAGCGCAAAGGCCGCCTGGATCACCTGACCATCGGCTTCTGCGGTGACCTCAAGTTCGGGCGCACCGTCCACTCCCTGACGGCCGCGCTCAGTCAGTTTGAGGGCAACCGGTTTGTGTTCATCTCGCCGGAAGAACTGCGCCTTCCGCAGTACGTCAAGGACGAAACGCTGGACCCGCTGCACCAGGTGTACAAGGAGACCGCCGACCTGAACGCTGAACTGCCCCAGCTGGACGTGCTCTACATGACCCGCATCCAGCAGGAGCGCTTCTTCAACGAGGAGGATTACCTGCGTCTGAAAGGCTGCTATGAGCTGGACGCCAAGCTGCTGCAGCTGGCCCAGCCGGACATGCCGGTGCTGCATCCGCTGCCCCGCATTGACGAGATCAAGCTGGACGTGGACGATGACCCCCGCGCCGCCTACTTCGACCAGGTGCACAACGGCGTGTACATCCGCATGGCCATCATTCTGGCTCTGCTGGGCATCCCCGACCCGCTGACCGGAAAGAAGGTGCTGGAATGCTGAGCATTGAAGGAATCCAGAACGGTTTCATCCTGGACCACATCCCCGCCGGAAAGGGCATGGAGCTGTACCGCCTGCTGGAACTGGAGGACAGCAGCACCTCGGTGGCACTGCTGCAGAACGTCCGCAGCAGCAAGTGCGGCCGCAAGGATCTGATCAAGATCGAAGGCACAGAGCTGCCCAAGCGCATCGAGATCCTGGGCAAGCTGGACCGGAACATCACGGTCAACATCGTCCGGGACGGCAAGGTGGTCAAAAAATACCATCCCGTGCCGCCGCAGACCCTGGTCAACGTGGTGCGCTGTAAGAATCCCCGCTGCATCACCTCAGTGGAAAGCGGCTGCGACCATATTTTCCGGCTGGGCAAGTCCGGCGAATATTACTGCGCCTACTGCGGGCAGAAACTGTAACCGTTATGCCAAACAGCCCCCGTGTTTTCACACGGGGGCTGTTTTTGCGCTGTCTTTGACTGTAATTTCATCAAAAGGGACGGCTTTGCATCCTCCTTGATGACATAAACCGGGCCAACCGCCATGGGGCATAACCGGCTCATCCGTCTTTTTATGCTTATGCGTTGTCCTCTTTGAACTTTTCTTTGTCCAGCATCCGGATAACCCTGGCAGGATTGCCGACTGCAACCGCATAATCCGGTACATCCTTTGTGACCACGGAACCGGCCCCCACCACGGCATGTCGTCCGATGCAGACGCCAGGTAAGATCGTGGCACCTGCACCAATCCACGCAGATTCCTTGATCAGCACGGGTTTGCAGGGCAGCACCCACAGATCATACGGGTCGTGGTTGTTGGAAATAAGCTGTACATTGGCGGCGATCATCGCATTGTCTTCAATGGTAATGCCGCCCCGTGCCATCGCCAGAAGATTGGAATTGATCAGGACATTCTTACCGATCTTCATGGAGCTGACGCACGCACCGCTGAGTGGCGGAGCAATGGAGCTTCCCTCTCCGAGGTTCTCCCCGAAAAGCTCTTTCAAAAGCGTGTTATACTCTTCCGTAAACGGCATCGTATGATTCAGCTGAAACAGCAGTTTCGCACAGCGCTGCCCCTCCATACGGTTTTGCGGGTCTGCCTGCCGCAGATCCACCCGAATTTCTTTACAATCCATTTTTCCATGCTCCTTCCCGTTTCGTATGTCTGTTTAAGTATCAGATGATGTCATGCATCGCTTTTGTTCCATGTGCCTGCGCCAAAGATTTCCCTTTGACATTTTTATTATAATAGATCGCCTTCCGTAAATCAATTTTCCTTTCGGCTGGTATGGATAAGAAAGGCTAATGCAAGCACAACCTGTCGCAGCATAAAAATAGCAGGACGATCCCGGTGAAGGGAACGCCCTGCTGTACATACGTGTTTACTTCACTCTTTCTTCAGGGCAATCATCACACGGACCTTTCCACCGGCTGCGCTGCCATTGGCATCATACCATCCGATCAGGGTGTAGTCCTCGCTGTTCACCTGCGAAAGTGTGGTTGCGTAGTAGGTGCCGCCATACCACAGATATACCTGCATATCATCGGCGGTATCGTATGTTTTACCATTTGCCATCGCGGTGGCTGCGCCAAGTTTGTCGATCACAACCGGCAGCAGCTGGCGCATGGTCTTCACGCTGCCGGAAGTCGTGGTGCGGACGGCGATGCCGCCCGCCAGGACCGGGTACTTCGTGCTGGTCTGGTAGGTGACCTGCTTGCCATTGACATAGCAGTTGTAGCTGGCACCGCTGCCCATGTAGTTGAGCACCGTGCTCAGGGTACCGGTGGTGTGGTTGGCACCCAGCTTGAGCAGATAGCTGGCCAGGCTGGCTGTGCTGCTGGTCACCCGCTGCCACAGAGTACTGCTGATGCTGCCGTCCACGATGCCCCACAGCAGTTCACTGGTGCTGGGCATCACGATATCGGCCACATCGCTGGCGATATCGGACAGCGTTGTATCGTTTTCTGCTGAAGAGGCCGTTGCAGAGCTGGTTGCAGAACCGGTTGCAGAGCCGTTCGAGCTCTTGCTGGAGGTCACATTGTTGATAAGATTTTTCACATCATCCAGAACACCATAGGTCCACAGGTCACCGGTAACATCTTTCAGGATCAGGCGGTCGATCTCGCCGGACGCATTGGTCGTGTAATAGCGCACATCCAAAGAGGAAAGTGTTACCCCCGATAGGCGGCTGGGACGTACTGTCCCAGCCACACCCTCCGATGTTGTATCAAGGATCTCCACATCCTGTGCAAAGGAGATATCCCCCAGTGCGGTGCCCTCTGCATTGATAGTGCCGGAGACGCTGCTTGTGGCAAGGCTGTCCACCTGCTCACCATTTTCGTTTACGGTGATCTTGACGAGCCAGCCGGCCGGATAGTTCAGGCTTTTATCAATGTTCACCGTGCGCGTCACGCCGTCGGTGCAGAAAACGGAGACTTCCTGCTGCACATCCGCGCCGTTTTCTTCCACAAGGCTGCGGGATGCCGTCTGCACCACACCGTAGAACACTTCCTCTGCCTGGTCGCCGGTCAGCACGGCCACGGCTTCGTTGTTCATCCCCAACAGCAGGGTGACCACCTGACCCACACCACCGCCGTTCAGGCTGGACAGCTGCGCTGCCACCGCAGAACTTGCAATGGTGTAGCTGATGCCTGCTACGGTGACAGAGGTCGGTGCGTTGGCGCTGGGCGATACGGCCGTGATGCGGCCCGCCGCCTTGCGGGAATAGATCCAGACCGTCTGGGCGCTGGCGTTGTAATAGTAGACATCGTAAGCCTCCAGCTGTGCAGAAGAGACCAGCTGGTCATTCCGGTAGACGGCTGCCGGGGTAAACGGCAGACTCTCGCCGCCCGCTGCCACAAAGGGGCCCTCCATGCTGCTGGTGAGCACAGAGGAAAGGTCCACCTGCCCATTCGTCACCGTAAAACCGAGGGTCGTACCATAGATCTGGCCCTCCGCATTCTTGGCTGTCAGGGCATTATACAGGAGTTTCGCACCGTCCTCCAGCGTCAGGGTCTGGCCCTGCACGGCCGTAACGTTCGCACGCAGACCAATGGCAGACGCCTTATTGAGCTGGGCCGCCGGGAAGGTGCCGCTCAGGGTCGTCACATCATAGCCCAGCAGCTTGAGAATGGAGGTGCTGGCCTCCTCCAGGGTGACCGGATCATCCGGGCGGAAGGTACCGTCGGTATAGCCGCTGGTCCACCCCTGCTGGACAGCAATGCGGATGCAGGCTGCATAGGCGTTGCTGCTGGTCACATCCTTATATAAGGTGCCGGTGCTGCCTTGCAGGTCGAGACCATCCCGGTAGGCAGAAAAGGCCACCAGTAGCTTGGCAAACTGGCCGCGCGTGAGCGGTGCACTAAGCTGGGCGCTTTGCTCAGCAGACAGGCCGCCCAGTGCCACCGCCGTCTGGACTGCCGTATTGGAACTGGCTGCCGAAGCGGGCAGCACCAGCATGGATACGCCGATGCACACCGCCAGCAGCAGGGCGAGGAATCGTTTCTTCATAGTTTTTTCCTTTCTGCTTTCTGGTCGGACTCAATCATACCGCAGTGCGTCAATGGGGTTGAGACGTGCCGCACGGCGAGCCGGCAGATAGCCGAACAGCACGCCGATCCCCACCGAGATGCCAAATGCTACGGCCACCGAGTCGATGGAGGGGGCCACGTTCATCTCCATGCCGGAGCCGGCCATGAGCATCGGCAGGATCTGGTTGACGACAGCGGAGATCAGATAGCCAAGGCCGATGCCCAGCACACCGCCCAGCGCCGATGTGGTCGCAGCTTCTGTCACGAACAGGCCCAGGATGGTGCGCTCCTTTGCGCCCAAGGCCTTGCGGATGCCGATCTCCCGCGTGCGCTCCGTGACCGAGACCATCATGATGTTCATGATGCCGATGCCGCCGACCAGCAGCGAAATAGCCGCAATGGCCGTGAGGACCATGACCACCATGTTCACTATAGAGGTCATCATATCCAGCATCTCGCTCATGCTGGTGATAAAATAGCCGCTGCTTGATTTGAGCAGCTCCTGCAAGCCGCTTTCCAGAATGGACTTTCCCTCGGAGACCCGATCTTCGTCCGATACCAGGACGCTGTACGAGCTGGCTGTACTGGTGCCGGACACCCGCAGCGCCGTGGTGTAGGGCACCAGTACGATATCATCGCTGCTGCCCTCCTGACTGGAAAGGTCGGTTACCTTCGCCTCCAGCACGCCCACGATGGTGTATTTTTCCGAACCGACCTTGATGGTCTGCCCCACTGCATTGCCGCCGTAGGCCACCCGGTTGATGTAAGCACCCACCACACAGACCTTTTTGTGATCGGTCATATCCACATAGTTGAGATTGCGGCCCTGGCCGACCGTGTAGCCGGAGAGGGAAAGATAACTTTCGCTCACGCCGGTGGCGCTGGTGTTGCTGTATGTTGTGGAGCCGACCTTCACGCTGCCGCTCAGGCGGGCCGTGGGAGATACCGCCCCGAAAATATCCGGATGGGCCTCCACAATGGAATAGAAATCATCCACCCTGACCGAGCGGGAGCCGTAGCCCATCACATTTACGGTCAGCAGGTTTGTGCCCATATCAGAGAAGCTGTTCTGGATGCTCTGCGTCATGCCGTTGCCAAGACCCACGATGACGATGACGGCCGTCACGCCGATGATGATGCCCAGCATAGTCAGGAAGGTGCGGAACTTGTTGCTCCAGATGTTCTGGATCGCTTCATGGAAGGTCTCGTAGATCATGATGTGCTCCCCTCCTGCTTTGCCGCATAGTTTGGCTGCACCACGGCCTCAGGCGTGTGGGCATCACCATCGTAGACCACGCAGCCATCCTCCAGCCGGATGATCCGCTGGGCCTGTACTGCAATGGAGTTATCGTGGGTGATCAGTACCACGGTGTTGCCCTGCCGGTGCAGCTGTTGCAGCATGGCCAGCACCTCACGTCCGGTGTGGGAATCCAGCGCACCGGTGGGCTCATCGGCTAAGATGACCGCTGGCCTGCCGGCCAGTGCCCTTGCAATGGAGACGCGCTGCTGCTGGCCGCCGGAAAGCTGGCTGGGCTTGTTCTTCAGCTTATCGCCCAAGCCCACCTGCTCCAGTGCCGCAATGGCCCGGCGGCGGCGCTCGGCGCGGGGGATGCCCGCATACACCAGCGGCACCTCCACATTCTCCAGCAGGTTCAGCCGGGGCAGCAGGTTGTACTGCTGGAAGATGAAGCCCAGCATCTCGTTGCGAACTTCGGCCAGCTCATCCCGCTTCATGCTGCCCACATCCCGGCCATTGAGACGGTAGGTGCCGGAGGTGGGCACATCCAGACAGCCGATGATGTTCATACAGGTGGATTTGCCCGAACCGGACTGGCCCACGATGGCCACGAACTCACCCTTGTTGATTTTCATTGAAATGTGATCCGCTGCTTTTACTGTGGTGTCACCCATCTGGTAATACTTGCACACGCCGTCAAATTCGATCAGAGCGCTCATCAGAAGCCACCTCC
>CAVIXY010000034.1:0-20112 GCA_963646665.1 Bacteroides sp. CAG:545 | reverse complement strand
GCAAGGTGCAGTCCATTCTGCAGCGCTATCAGGAGCTGCAGGACATCATTGCCATTCTGGGCATGGATGAACTGGACGACAACGACAAGCTCACCGTGGCCCGTGCCCGTAAGGTGCAGAAGTTCCTGTCCCAGCCCTTTGCGGTTGCCGAGAACTTTACCGGCCTGAAAGGCAAGTATGTGCCGCTGAAGGACACCGTGCGCAGCTTTGCTGCCATTGTGGACGGCCAGGCCGATGACCTGCCGGAGTGGGCATTCTTCAACGTTGGTACGCTGGAAGAAGCCCGTGAAAAGGCAGAAAAGAAGCTGGCAGAAGAAAAGGGCGGTGCCGTCTGATGAACAAGTTCATGCTGAACATCACGGCTTCCAGCGGCGAGTTCTACCAGGGCGACTGTGAGGATCTTGTGCTGCCCATCGGCGATGGCGTGTACGGTGTACAGGCCGGCCACAGCCCGGTGCTGGTGGCCCTGCACATGGGAATGATGCAGTTTACCGTAAACGGCCAGACCCAGGATGTGCTGATCGGCGATGGCATTGCCGAGGTGACCCCTGCCTACGTGATGGTACTGGTGGACAGCGCCGAGCGCCCGGAGGACATCGACCGCAACCGTGCCGAAGCGGCCCGCATCCGTGCCGCCGAGCGCCTGCAGCACAAGCAGAGTATGCATGAATACTATCAGAGCAAGATCGCACTGAACCGTGCCATGCAGCGTTTGCAGACCGCGGCCAAGTATAAGCGTTGAAACTCCCCAAAATGTAAAACACCCGCTTTTCCGGAACCTTCCGGCAGAGCGGGTGTTTTTTTGTTGGAACCCTCTCAGTCAAACCCTGCGAGTTTGCCAGCTCCCCCCTCGGGGGAGCTGGCATCGAACGAAGTGAGATGACGGAGAGGGTTCCCCCTTGACAACGCACTTCCAAAGTGATATGATTTTGATATCACAAAGAAACGCTTCCGCGCCCTGATAAGGAGGGACTTGTTATGGAAGAGAAGATCCTGCAAACCAAAAAGAACGGCATGGCCGTTCTGCTGCTCACCCTGCAGGGTTATGTGGCTGCCATTGCGCTGTTCGTGTTCAGCATCATGATGCTGAACAACAGCCTGTTTCCGGGTATCCTGCTGCTGATCCTGTCCATTGTGTACATGATCGCTGGCATTTTCCTGTTCTGCGGCCTGAAGGTGCTCAAGCCCCAGGAAGCCCTGGTGCTCACCCTGTTCGGCGATTACATCGGCACCCTGAAGGGGCAGGGCTTCTACTGGGTCAATCCCTTCTGCACCGCCGTTAACCCCGCCGCCGGTACCAAGCTGAGCCAGAGCGGCGATGTGAACAGCGGCGACAACGGCATGGCTGCCCTGCTCAAGAGCAGCGGCCAGAATGCTCAGCTCACCACCGAGAGCTTGAACAAGAAGATCTCCCTCAAGATGATGACCCTGAACAACTCCCGCCAGAAGATCAACGACTGCCTGGGCAACCCGGTGGAGATCGGCATTGCGGTCATCTGGCGTGTCACCGACACCGCCAAGGCCGTGTTCAATGTGGACAACTACAAAGAATACCTCTCCCTGCAGTGCGACAGCGCCCTGCGCAATGTGGTGCGGGTGTACCCTTATGATGTGGCTCCCAATGTGGACACCACCGGCGATGGTGTGGCCGATGAAGGCAGCCTGCGCGGCTCCTCCGAAGTAGTGGCTGCCCGCATCCGGGACGAGATCCAGAAGAATGTAGCCGAGGCCGGTATTGAGGTGGTGGAGGCACGCATCACATACCTGGCTTATGCGCCGGAAATTGCAGCGGTGATGCTGCAGCGCCAGCAGGCCAGCGCCATCATTGATGCCCGCAAGATGATCGTGGACGGTGCCGTGGGCATGGTGGAAATGGCACTGGACCGCCTGAACGAGAACAATGTGGTGGAGCTGGACGATGAGCGCAAGGCGGCCATGGTGTCCAACCTGCTGGTGGTGCTGTGCGGCAACCGTGACGCCCAGCCCGTGGTCAACAGCGGAAGCCTGTACTGATGGCAGAACCCAAAAAACAGGTGCCCCTGCGCTTGAACGCCAAGCTCTACGATGCCCTTGCCGCCTGGGCAGAGGACGACTTCCGCTCGGTGAACGGGCAGATCGAATATCTGCTTACCGAGTGTGTGCGCCAGCGCAAGAAAAACGGCAAATATGTTTCGGACCAGCTGGACGTGCCGCCGGAGCTGGACCTGCATTGAACTGCCACGCAGCCCCTGCCTGCCGGGAACCATTCCGGCCGGGCGGGGGCTGCTGTGCTTTTTCTTTGTGAAAAAGCTGCAAAACCCTGCAAAAACAGGAAATTGGAATTGACAATTCTGTAGCGGCAAGGATATAATAAAAAGGAGAATGAATGCGGAAAAGAATTGCTGCGCCCACGGAAAGGGCGGCAGCAGGCGCTTGGCGGAAAGCGCATGGCGGCAATGCGGAACACAAAGGTTTGCGGCCATTGGCCCGGCGGGTCTGAAAACTGCCGGAGCAGCACATTGGGGTTGTGTAGAACATGAAGATGAACTTGTTTGGGGAAAACAAGCAGGAGGTGCGCGATGAAAATACTGGTCGCGGATGACGGTCAGCTTGCGATCAATTCGTTGATCCGCATTCTGTGCCGGGTCGCGCCGGACTGTGACTATATCAGTGCCATGACGACCGATGACGCCTTGACCTGGCTGCGTCAAAGCCCGATGGATGCGGCTTTTCTGAACCTGGAAATGCCAGGCATGAACGGTCTGGCACTGGCGCGGATGATCCAGAAGATTCAGCCGCGCTGCAATCTGATCGTGGTCACCGAGCGGCCGGAGTATGCGGTGGAAGCGCTGCAGATCTTTGTCAGCGGCTTTCTGCTCAAGCCGGCAGGCGAGGCCGAGGTGCGCAGCGTGCTGGAAAACCTGCGCTACCCGCCGGAGGATGCCCCGGCCGGCATCAAGATCCAGTGCTTCGGCAACTTTGAGATCTTTGTGGGCGGGCGTCCGCTGGCGTTCAAGCGCAGCAAGAGCAAGGAGCTGCTGGCCTACCTGGTGGACCGCAACGGCGCCACCTGCACCAACAGCGAAATGCTGGCCGTGCTGTGGGAGGACAAGCCCGATACGGCGTCCCTGCACAGCCACCTGCGCAACCTGATCTTTGACCTGAACCACACGCTGGAGGATGCCGGTGTGCGCGGGCTGCTGGTACGCGGCCGCAGCACCCTGGCCATTGACACCAGCAAGGTGGAATGCGATTACTACAACTTCCTGTGGGGCGACCGCTCTGCCATCAACTCCTACCGCGGCGAATATATGACCCAGTACGCCTGGGCCGAGGTAACCCGCTCCGCTCTGCGGCAGCAGGCGGCTGCCCCCAAGCTGGGGGCCATTCCCAGCTACTATGCGCCAAAGGGCGTTTAACAGCAAACAGAAAAGCACTGCATCCGGCGTTGGAACCGGGCGCAGTGCTTTTTGTTTACGCTCTGGCAAAGCCTGACGGATTTGCCGGATTCCCCACTTTGTCACCAGGGGGGGGGGGGACAGCTTTCCTCATATATACATCTGACGGTTTGCGCAAATACAGCTCCCCCTTTCGGGGGAGCTGTCGAGCGTATGCGAGACTGAGAGGGTTTTCATCACTTCTTCAGGTGGCTGTCCCAGCCGGAAGAGGTGATAGTCTGCTGGTCAGTGGTGCACCACATGGCTTCCACGCCGTCCAGCGATTCGATCAGGGCCTGGCCCTCTTCCAGCGGCATACAGAACAGGCCAGTGGTCAGGCAGTCGGCCAGGCCGGAATCCGGGGCCAGCACCGTGACGCCGTTGAAATAGGCGGCGGGCCACAGGGTGTCCGGGTCGATCAGGTGGTGGTAGCGCTTGCCATCCACCACAAAATAGCGCTGGTAGTCACCGCTGGTCACCAGGGCCAGATCGCTGATGTTGATGGGATCGCCCAGCATGGAGTCGGAGGTGTACACGTCCGAGGCGTTCCACGGGTTTTCCACACCACCGGTCCAGCTGCTGCCGTCCGGTTTGGTGCCAATGGCGCGCAGATTGCCGCCCACGCTCACCAGGGCGCTGGTCAGGCCGCGCTTCTCGGCAGCCTGGCATACCATTTCCACAGCATAGCCTTTGCCCACACTGCCCACATCCAGCGACATGTCCGGGTCGGCCAGGTAAACGGTCTTGGCGGTTTCGTCAATGATCACGTTGTTGATGTCGCAGTGCTGGGCGGCGGCGTCCAGCTCTTCCTGGGTGGGCAGCTGGTTGTCCGCCTCGTTGGCATTCTTTTCTGCAGCATCGCGGTAATTGTGCCAGATGCTCAGCACACTGCCCATGGCAATGTTCAGCTTGCCGTTTGTGGTGGTGTACATCTGATCGGCCAGTTCCAGCATGGACAGGATGCGGTCGTCCACCTGCACGGGGGCTTTGCCGGCGTTGTCGTTGATGGTTTTCACGTTGGTCACGCCATCGTAATCGTTGTAAATATCGTACAGCTGGTTATAGGTCACCAGGTCTGCGTGCAGTGCGTCCATCTGGGTGGTGAACTCTTCCTCTGTTTCGCAGTAGGCGATCACCTGGGTCACGGTGTCAAACACATCGTAGAACACGGTGGAGTAGCGGGTCAGCTCTTTTTTGGGTTTGCAGCCGGTGAGCAAAGCTAGGCAGAAAGTCCCGGCCAGCAGGGCGGCGGTCAGGCGGCGGGCAAGGGTGCGTTTCATACAGTCGTGTTCTCCTTTGCGGCGATAAAGGCGGTGTGCTCTTCCTGCAGGTGGGCCAGCAGGTCACCGAACACCCAGTTGCGGTTGGACGGGGTTACCACGGCCTTGAGCGGAATGGTCACCTGGGCCTGCTTCATCAGGTCCAGCAGGGTGTCCACATCCTTGTCCCGGAAGTTGGCCAGCACCAGGGCCGGGGGATAGGCGCCCGGTTCCAGCACCAGGGTGCGGGGGGCAATGGTCTCCACCTCACCCAGCAGCTGGGCCACGGTTTTTCCGGCATCGGCGGGGGCCACCGGCAGCAGCTTCATGCCAAAGGCGGGGGCCATGCCTTCCAGCTTGCCTCGGTCTGCGGCAGAAAGGTTCCAGCCCAGCGCCAGGGGAACCCCGGCGTTCTGATTGCGTGCAATATGTGCTTTCATAAAAAACCTCGTTTCCAAAGGAAAATTCAAAATACACCATAGTATAACACAAAAACGTGCAAAAAGAAACCGACAAAGCCCGCGGGCTTTGCCGGTTTCCTTTTCAAAAGCTCAGTTCATCTTTTTGCCAAAGAACTCCACTTCCTTGCCGATGAACTGCATCAGCTCATCGAACTGGTCGGGGGTCAGGCTCTGGGCACCATCGCACTTGGCCTTGGCGGGGTTGTTGTGCACCTCGATCATCAGACCATCGGCACCGGCGGCCACAGCGGCCTTGGCCAGTTCCGGCACCATCCAGGCGTGGCCGCAGGCATGGCTGGGGTCCACGATGACGGGCAGGTGGGTCATTTTGTGCAGCATCACCACACCGGCCAGATCCAGGGTGTTGCGCATACTGGTTTCAAAGGTGCGGATGCCGCGCTCACAGAGGATGACGTTCTCGTTGCCCTCGGCCATGATGTATTCGGCACTCATCACAAATTCTTCCAGCGTGTTGGCCAGGCCGCGCTTGAGCAGCACCGGCTTTTTCTGGCGGCCAACAGCCTTGAGCAGCTCAAAGTTCTGCATGTTGCGGGCACCCACCTGGATCAGGTCCACATTCTCAAACAGGGGCAGGTGCTCGGTGTTCATGATCTCGGTGACGATGGGGGCACCGGTGGCGCGGCGGGCCAGCTTGAGCAGGTCCAGGCCCTCGCTGCGCATCCCCTGGAAGGAGTAGGGCGAGGTGCGGGGCTTGAAGGCACCGCCGCGCAACAGGGAAGCACCGGCGGCTTTGACCCGCTGGGCACAGTAGGTGATCTGCTCCTCGCTCTCGATGCTGCAGGGGCCGGCGATGACGGCAAAGTTGCCGCCGCCGATCTTCACACCGTCCACATCAATGACACTGTCGTCCGGGTGGAACTTGCGGTTTGCCTTTTTGTAGGGCTCGGTGACGCGGCGGCAGGTCTCGACCACGGGGTTTGCCAGCACCCAGCTCTCGGCCACAGCCTTGGTGTCGCCGATCAGGCCCAGAATGTGGCTCTCGCTGCCTTTGGAGTCGTTGATCTGCAGGCCCATATCCTGCAGTTCGTGGCAGAACTCGCGGACCTGAACTTCGGGGGCATCCTGTTTGAGTACGATGATCATAGTGGTTTGTCTCCTTTGCCTTTTCCTATCGTGTAAAACGGCGAGGGAGACCGGCTCCTTTGCCGCAGCTTGCAATGTCAAACTTCAGTTTCCTGAAGTGATGGTGCTATGATAACACTTCAGGAAACTGAAGTCAAGAGAAAGTTTCATTTTTCTGAAATTTGTGCATAAAACTGGTTTTGCGGGGCGATTTGTCGGCTTTTTGCCCAAAAGACTGTTTTTTGGGCGGGGAACGTGGTAAAATGGAGACGAAAAAGGGAAACAAGCTCGCCCTCTCAGCTTCGCTTATGCTCAGCAGCTCTCCCAAAGGGAGAGCCCTTGGCAAAACCATGGGCTTCGCGTGGATTGCCAAAGCCTCTCACCTTGGGAGAGGTGGCAGCGCGTAAGCGCTGACGGAGAGGGCGAGGCCGCTGACCTGATATCACTATACTTGGAGATAGAACAAGTTGAAATAAAAGGGGACGATCACAATGGGAAAAGAAGCAAAAACCAATGCCATGCGCATTCTGGAACGGGAAAAGGTGCCCTACACCGCCCACGAGTACGCCCATGAAGAGGGTGTGGCCGTGGCAGGCGTGGATGTTGCCGGCAGCATGGGCGAAGACCCGGCCTGTGTGTATAAGACGCTGGTGACCCAGGGCAGCAGCAAAAACTATTTTGTGTTCGTCATTCCGGTGGCGGCAGAGCTGGACCTGAAAGCCGCTGCCCGCAGCGTGGGCGAAAAGAGCGTGGCCATGATCCATGTGGCGGATATCAACAAGGTTACCGGCTATGTGCGCGGCGGCTGCAGCCCTGTGGGCATGAAAAAGCAGTACAAGACCGTGTTTGACGAGAGCGTTCTGGCCCAGGAAAAGGTGTACGTTTCCGGCGGGCGCATCGGCACCCAGGTGTGCTGCGCCCCGGCGGACCTGATCCGTGCCGCCCGGGCAACCACGGCGAAGATCATCTTCTGAGGTAAACGGGCTCGCCCTCTCAGTCTCGCGTTCGCTCGACAGCTCTCCCAAAGGGAGAGCCCTTGGCAAAACCATGGACTTTGCGTGGACTGCCAACGCCTCTCACCTTGAGGAAAGACTCTCCCCGGCCGGGGAGAGATGTCGCATCAGCGACAGAGTGGGGAATGTAGCAGCGCGTAAGCGCTGACGGAGAGGACAAGGACGCTTTGAAAGTATGTCTATTCCTGAAAAGTTTACACAAGTTCCTTTACATAAAATATACTGAAACCATAAGTCATACTTAAAAAGAAAAACGATGTCGAAACTGCACAAAACTTTTGAAAGTTTTTTGGCGGCATGAGAACACAAGGGAGAATTTGCCCAAACGCTCTTTGCAAAGCCGTTTTTTTGCCGTAAACTGTATGTAGTACAGAGACGGCTGACGCAGAACGGTGCCGGGGCCGTGGGCTGAAAACCATCAAAAACAGAAAATTGCGGAAGGGGAACTTCAAGGATGAAGATGCTGCCGGGTCTCGTGGAACGGAACAATATTCGTGCATGTTACGGGCATCGTGCAGCCCTGCGCAAACTGTGGGAATCGTATACGCAAAAATGAAAGGCCGTGGTGCAGGGGTGCCACAGCCTTTTTTGTTTGCCGCTGTCTGAAACAGAAAGAGAGGGTTTGGATTATGGTTCGTAAAGTTGCTGTGATCATGGGGTCCGACAGTGATTGGCCGGTGGTCAAGGGAGCATGTGCCCAGCTCAAGGCGCTGGACATTCCCTTTGAGGCACACATTCTGTCGGCACACCGCACGCCCGCCGAGGCTGCTGCGTTTGCCAAAAGCGCAAAGGCCAATGGCTTTGGCGTGATCCTGTGCGCGGCGGGCATGGCGGCCCACCTGGCCGGTGCTTTTGCCGCCAACACCACCCTGCCGGTGATCGGCATCCCCATGAAGGGCGGTGCCATGGACGGCCTGGACGCCCTGCTTGCCACGGTGCAGATGCCCAGCGGCATCCCGGTGGCAACGGTGGCCCTGAACGGTGCCAAGAATGCTGCCTGGCTGGCTGCCGAGATCCTGGCCCTGGGCGATGATGCCCTGGCCGCAAAGCTGGAAGCCGAGCGCACCGCCATGGCTGCACAGATCGCCGCCAAAGAAGAAAAGCTGCAGGCCGAGATCGCTGAGCTGTGAGTCAGTACCCCTCATCCGTCTGCTCCCGCTGGTCGCAGCCACCTTCCCCCCCAAGGGGTGAAGGCTTTGGGATGCGAGAAGCCTTCCCCCGGACGGGGGAAGGTGGCGAGTTTACGAGCCGGATGAGGGCGTGGGATTCAAAGAACTTTCCGATTTAAGTCAAAAGGAGAACCAATGTCTGATTTTGCATATCCGCTGCACGAAGAATGCGGCGTTTTTGGCATCTACGACCGCGCCGGTACCGAGGACGTGGCCGCTGCCGCTTACTCGGCGCTGTATGCGCTGCAGCACCGCGGGCAGGAGAGCTGCGGCATTGCTGTGAACGATGACGGCGTGATCAACGGCCACCGGGACCTGGGCCTTGTGAACGAGGTGTTCACCCCGGCGGTGCTGGGCAGCCTTGCCAACCCCAGCGCCCATATGGCCACCGGCCATGTGCGCTACGCCACGGCAGGCAGCCGTGTGCGGGCCAACGCCCAGCCCATGATCGTGCGGCATGGCCGCGGCACCATGGCTCTGTGCCACAACGGCAACCTGACCAACGCCATTGAGCTGCGCCGCCAGCTGGAAAACGAGGGCGCCATCTTCCATGGCTCTTCCGATACCGAGGTGATCTGTTACCTGATCACCCGCAACCGCCTGCGCATGGGCAGCATCGAGACCGCCATCAGCAAGACGATGGACGTGCTGGAGGGTGCCTACAGCCTGGTGATCATGTCCGCCACCAAGCTCATCGCTGTGCGTGACCCGCGCGGCTACCGGCCCCTGTGCATCGGCACGCTGCCCGGCGGCGGCTACGTGTTTGCCAGCGAGAGCTGCGCCCTGGACGCCGTGGGTGCCACTCTACTGCGGGATGTGAAGCCCGGCGAGATCGTGGTAGCCGATGCCAAAACCGGCGAGCTGCGCAGCATCACCGACCATGTGGGCCGCCCGGACAGCCAGATGTGCGTGTTCGAGTTCATCTACTTCTCCCGCCCGGACAGCGTGATCGAGGGCTGCTCGGTGCACGAAGCCCGCAAGCAGGCCGGACGCTTCCTGGCCCAGGAACACCCCGTGGAAGCCGATGTGGTCATCGGCGTGCCGGACTCCGGCCTGGACGCCGCCCTGGGCTACTCCCAGGAGAGCGGCATTCCCTACGGCATCGGCTTTATCAAAAATAAATACATCGGCCGCACCTTCATTCAGGGCAGCCAGAAGCAGCGCGAAAACAGCGTGCGCATTAAACTGAACGCCATTTCCAGCACGGTCAAGGGCAAGCGTGTGGTGCTGGTGGACGACTCCATCGTGCGCGGCACCACCTCCGCCCGTATCATCAAGCTGCTGCGGGATGCCGGTGCCACGGAAGTGCACTTTATGGTATCGGCACCGCCTTTCAAATACCCCTGCTACTTCGGCACCGACATCCCGGATCAGAAAATGCTGGTGGCCACCGGCCGCACGGTGGAACAGATCAATGAGATCATCGGGGCCGACACCCTGGGCTATCTGTCCACCGAACACGTGGTGCAGCTGGCTAAAAACGCAAACTGCGGGTTCTGCACCGCCTGCTTTACCGGCGAATATGCCGTGAAGCCGGAAGAAGTGCTTTCCACCGATATCCACGAACGCCACCTGAACGACCGCCCCAAGGACGAGAAAAAGTTAGGAGAGTAACACCATGGAAAAGAGCTATTCGGAAAGCTATGCAGCAGCCGGTGTGGACATTACCGCCGGTTACCGCTCTGTTGAACTGATGAAGCAGTATGTGGCCCGTACCATGAACGAGCACTGCATCGGCGGCCTGGGCGGCTTCGGCGGCCTGTTCGAGCTGGACTGTACCGGCTACAAGCACCCGGTGCTGATCTCCGGCACGGACGGCGTGGGCACCAAGCTGAAGATCGCCATGATCCTGGACAAGCACGATACCATTGGCATTGACTGTGTGGCCATGTGCGTGAATGATGTGATCTGCGCCGGTGCAAAGCCGCTGGTGTTCCTGGATTACATCGCCTGCGGCCGCAACGTGCCGGAGAAGATCGCCGAGATCGTCAAGGGCGTGGCCGAGGGCTGTGTGCAGGCCGACTGCTCCCTGGTGGGCGGCGAGACGGCCGAGCACCCGGGCATGATGCCGGAGAACGAGTACGATCTGGCCGGTTTCACCGTGGGCGTGGTGGACAAGGAAAAAATCCTGAACAACGACACCATGAAACCCGGCGATGTGATCATCGCCCTGCCTTCTACCGGTGTGCACTCCAACGGGTTCTCGCTGGTGCGCAAGATCTTTGACATTGACGGCAACCCTGATGTGCTGCGCACCGCTCCGGCTGAGCTGGACGGCAAGACCCTGGGCGAAGCCCTGCTGGCTCCCACCAAGATCTACGTCAAGCCGGTGCTCAAGGTGCTGGAGGAAGTGGATGTGAAGGGCATTTCCCACATCACCGGCGGCGGCTTCTACGAGAACATTCCCCGCAGCCTGAAAAAAGGCTGCTGCGCCCGCATCAAGAAAGAGGATGTCCGCACCCCGGCCCTGTTCCACCTGATGCAGAAAGAGGGCGGCATCTCCGAGCACGATATGTTCAACACCTTCAACATGGGCGTTGGCATGGTGCTCACCGTGCCCGCCGAGCAGGCCGACAAGGCGCTGGAGATCCTGCACGCCAACGGCGAGCCGGAAGCTTACCGCCTGGGCGTCATCGCAGAAGGTGAGGGCGTGGAGCTGTGCTGAACATTGCTGTGTTAGTTTCCGGCGGCGGCACCAACCTGCAGGCTTTGCTGGACAGCGAAGCCCGGGGCGAGAACCCCAACGGCAAGATCACCCTGGTGGTGGCTTCCAAGCCCGGCGTGTATGCACTGGAACGTGCCGCCAGCGCCGGGGTAGAGAGCTGTGTGGTGCGCCGCAGGGATTACGCCAATAGCGAGGATTTTGACGCTGCCCTGCTGGATACGCTCAAAAGCCGCAACATCGACCTGGTGGTGCTGGCGGGCTTTTTGTCCGTGCTTGGCCCCAGTGTGATCGCCGCATATCCCCGCCGCATCCTGAACGTGCACCCGGCGCTGATCCCGTCCTTCTGCGGGCCGGGCATGTACGGCCTGCGCCCCCACGAGGCCGCTCTGGCCCGGGGCTGCAAGGTGACCGGCGCCACCGTGCACTTTGTGAACGAAGAATGTGACGGCGGCCCCATCCTGCTGCAGAAGGCCGTGGACATCCTGCCCGGCGACACCCCCGAGGTGCTGCAGAAGCGTGTGATGGAGCAGGCCGAGTGGAAGCTGCTGCCCAAGGCAGTGGCGATGGTTTGCAGCGGCGAGATTCAATAAAGGAAAGCGGAAAGGCCGGAAGCCTTCACCCCTTGGGGGGAAGGTGGCCCGAAGGGCCGGATGAGGGGAGAGCAACCACCCGGTGCGCCCTCATCAGTCACCTGCGGTGACAGCTTCCCCCGGCCGGGGGAAGCCTTTCGCGGGAAAACGCCTGTAAAAGGAGAACAACAATGGAAAAAATCAACCTGAACGAATATCTTGCTTCCAACGAGTACCCCGGCCGCGGCATTGCAGTGGCCATGGCCCCGGACGGACGGCAGATGTTCATTGGATATTTCATCATGGGCCGCAGCGAGAACAGCCGCAACCGCGTGTTTGACCCCGTGCCCGAGCGCGGCGGCATCTGCACCGTGGCCGCAGACCCGGCCAAGCTGGAGGACCCCAGCCTGATCATCTACAACCCTGTGCTCACTCTGGGCAAGACCCACATTGTGACCAACGGCGATCAGACCGATACCATTTATGACGGCATGAGCCGCGGCAAGAGCTTTGCCGACAGCCTGCGCACCCGCACCTTTGAACCGGACAGCCCCAACTACACCCCCCGCATTTCCGCTGTGGTGTATGAGGATGGCAGCTATCAGATGAGCATTCTCAAATCTGCCGATGGCAACGGCGAGAGCGTGCAGCGCTATTTCTTTGATTACCCCCAGCCCGTGGCCGGTGAGGGCCATTTCATCAGCACCTACAAGCACAACGGCAGCCCCATTCCCAGCTTTGAGGGCGAGCCGCTGCGCTTTGCCTGCCCCCGCACCATCGGCGATTTTGCCCACGGCCTGTGGCAGAACCTGAACCCCGACAACAAGGTCAGCCTGTTTGCCCGGGTCATCGACCTGGAAACCGGCGAGAGCGGCGACATGATCTTCAACAAGTACGATGCCGTGAACAGCGACCTGGACGACCCCGAAGAGCCGGAGCTGCTGCCCGAAGAACTGGAACTGCTGGCAAAGCTTGACGAAGAAGAAAAATAAGAGTAAACCATAGAGGATATCGAGAGATACAGGAGGATGCACCAATGAATGAACTTGCACTGAAGTACGGCTGCAACCCCAACCAGAAGCCCAGCCGCATTTATATGGAAGATGGCTCCGACCTGCCCGTTACGGTGCTGAACGGCAAGCCCGGCTACATCAATTTTCTGGATGCCCTCAACTCCATCCAGCTGGTCAAGGAGCTGAAAACCGCCTGCGGCCTGCCCGCTGCGGCTTCCTTCAAGCATGTGTCCCCGGCGGGCGCCGCCCTGGGTCTGCCCCTGACCGAGGTGGAGCGCAAGATGTACCACATTGCCCCGGATTTTGAATTGTCCCCGCTGGCCTGCGCCTATGCCCGTGCCCGCGGCGCGGACCGCATGTCCTCCTTCGGCGACTGGATCGCTCTTTCCGATGTGTGCGATGTGTCCACCGCAAAGCTCATCCAGCACGAGGTGTCGGACGGCATCATTGCCCCGGGCTACGAGCAGGAAGCACTGAAAATTCTGGCCAGCAAGAAAAAGGGTAACTACAATGTGGTGGCCATTGACCCCGCTTACAAGCCTGCACACATCGAGCACAAGCAGGTGTACGGCATCACCTTTGAGCAGGGCCGCAACGAGCTGGAGATCAATGCCGACACCATGCTGAACAACTGGGTCACCGAGAACAAGGATGTGACCGAGGAGCAGAAGCGCGACCTGGTGATCGCTCTGATCACCCTGAAATACACCCAGTCCAACAGTGTGTGCTACACCTACCACGGCCAGACCATTGGCGTGGGTGCCGGCCAGCAGAGCCGCATCCACTGCACCCGCCTGGCCGGCCAGAAGGCCGACAACTGGCAGCTGCGCCACATGGACAAGGTGCTGAACCTGCCCTTCCGGGACGATGTGGGCAAGCCCAACCGCGACAACGCCATTGACGTGTACATCGGCGACACCCCGGAGGACGTCATCGGCGACGATGTCTGGGCCGAGACCTTCACCGAGCAGCCCGCACCCCTGACCGCCGAGGAAAAGAAGGCTTACCTGAGCCAGATCTCCGGCGTGTGCCTGGGGTCCGATGCCTTCTTCCCCTTCGGCGACAACATCGAGCGTGCCCACCGCTCCGGCGTCACCGCCATTGTGCAGCCCGGCGGCTCCATCCGCGACCAGCAGGTCATCGACACCTGCAACAAGTACGGTATTGCCATGGCCTTCTGTGGCCTGCGGCTGTTCCATCACTAATAAAATCCTCTCAGTCAAAGCCTGACGGCTTTGCCAGCTCTCCCAAAGGGCGAGCTCTTGGCAAAACCATGAACTTTGCGTGGACTGCCAAAAGCCTTCCCCCGGACGGGGGAAGGTGGCCCGAAGGGCCGGATGAGGGTGTACCGTAAGCAACAGCCGACGGGAAACGACCCCTCATCAGTCTGCTGCGCAGACAGCTTCCCCCCAAGGGGTGAAGCCTTCAGAAATCGGAAGGTGTAACTATGAAAAAGAAAATCTTAGTGGTTGGCGGCGGCGGCCGCGAGCACGCCATCATCAAGGCACTGAAAAAAAGCCCGGACTGCGGCGAGGTGTGGTGCGCCCCCGGCAACGGCGGCATCAGCTATGATGCCAAGTGCAAGAACATCAAGGCGACCGATGTGGACACCATGGTGGCCTTTGCCGCCGAGGAAAAGTTTGATTATGTGGTGGTGGCGCAGGACGATCCGCTGGCTCTGGGCATGGTGGACGCCCTGGCTGCTGTCGGCATCCCGGCCTTTGGCCCGGACAAGGCCGCTGCCCGCATCGAGGCGTCCAAAGTGTTCTCCAAGGACCTGATGAAGAAATACGGCATCCCCACGGCCAAGTACGAGACCTTTGACGACCCCGCCAAGGTCATGGAGTACATCAAGGCCGAGGGCAAGTACCCGGTGGTCATCAAGGCAGACGGCCTGGCCCTGGGCAAGGGCGTGCTGATCTGCGAGGATGAACAGCAGGCTGCCGATGGCGTCAAGGAGATCATGCTGGACAAAAAGTTCGGTACTTCCGGCAACCATGTGGTGGTGGAAGAGTTCCTCACCGGGCCGGAGGTCAGCGTGCTGAGCTTTACGGACGGCAAGGTGGTCAAGCCCATGGTGTCCAGCATGGACCACAAGCGCGCCAACGACCACGACACCGGCCTGAACACCGGCGGCATGGGCACCGTGGCTCCCAACTCCTATTATACGCCGGAGATCGCCGCCGAGTGCATGGAGAAGATCTTCCTGCCCACCATCCACGCCATGAACGCCGAGGGCTGCCCCTTCAAGGGCTGCCTGTACTTCGGCCTGATGCTCACCCCGGACGGCCCCAAGGTCATCGAGTACAACTGTCGCTTCGGCGACCCCGAGACCCAGGTGGTGCTGCCCCTGCTGGAAGGCGATCTTCTGCACATCATGGAGGCCTGCACCAATGGCACGCTGGCCGATGAGGACGTGAAGTTCTCGGATGGTGCTGCGGCCTGCGTCATTCTGGCTTCCGGCGGCTATCCCGTGGCCTACGAGAAGGGCAAGCCCATCTCCGGCCTTGTGGACGGCCAGCTGCCCGGCGAAGAAAACGTGACGGTGTACCACTCCGGCACGGCCCTGACCGAGGACGGCACCCTGGTGACCAACGGCGGCCGTGTGCTGGGCGTTACCGCCACCGGCCCGCGCCTGACCAACGCCCTGACCCATGCTTACGAAGCAGCAGAGAAGATCCACTTCGACAAGCTGCACAAGCGCAGCGACATCGGCCTGCGGGCACTGAAGGCACTGGCAGAGAAGAAATAAAATAAGGAGGCACCCTCATCAGTCACCTGCGGTGACAGCTTCCCCCGTCTGGGGGAAGCCTTTCCCTTGAGATGACGTTGTGGATGCCTTCCCCCGGACGGGGGAAGGTGCTGAACGAAGTGAAGCGGATGAGGGCGTCATCCTTGTGTAAAATGATTAAGGGGGATATTTACCCATGGTCTATCGTATTTATGTGGAAAAAAAGCCCGGCTTTGATGTCGAGGCAAATGGTCTGAAAAACGAGCTGGTGTCGCTGCTGGGCATCCAGTCGCTGGTCGGCCTGCGCCTGCTGAACCGCTACGATGTGGAAGGCATTGACGAAGGCCTGTTCAAACAGTGCATCAACACTGTGTTCAGCGAGCCGCCGGTGGACAACACCTACGCGGAGCTGCCTGAGCACGAAGGCACGGCCTTTGCCGTGGAGTACCTGCCCGGCCAGTTCGACCAGCGCGCCGATTCTGCCGCTGAGTGCATCCAGCTCATCAGCCAGGGCGAGCGCCCGCTGGTGCGCTCTGCCCGGGTCTACCTGCTGGAAGGTGCCCTGACCGAAGAGCAGATCGCCGAGATCAAGAAGTATGTCATCAACCCGGTGGAAGCCCGCGAAGCTTCGCTGGAAACCAAGTCCACCCTGAAGATGGAGTACCCTGTGCCCACCGCTGTGGCGGTGCTGGAGGGCTTCAACCAGCTGGACGAAGAGGGCCTGAAGAAGTTCATGGACGAAAAAGGCCTGGCCATGGATCTGGGCGACATCAAGTTCTGCCAGGAATATTTCCGTTCCGAGCAGCGTGACCCCACCATTACCGAGATCCGGATGATCGACACCTACTGGTCCGATCACTGCCGCCACACCACCTTTGGCACCATTCTGGACGATGTGCAGATTGATGACGAAGTGGTGCAGGCTGCCTTTGACCGTTACATGGCCATGCGCAAGGACCTGGGCCGCGAGAACAAGCCTCGCTGCATGATGGACCTGGCCACCATTGGTGCCAAGGAACTGAAAAAGCAGGGCATCCTGAAAAATCTGGACGAGTCCGATGAGATCAACGCCTGCACTGTGAAGATCAAGTGCGATGTGAACGGCAAGGATGAGGACTGGCTGTTCCTGTTCAAGAACGAGACCCACAACCACCCCACCGAGATCGAGCCCTTCGGCGGTGCGGCTACCTGCATCGGCGGTGCCATCCGCGACCCGCTGTCCGGCCGCAGCTATGTGTATCAGGCCATGCGCGTGACCGGTGCAGGCGACCCGCTGGTGCCCGTGAGCGAAACGCTGCCCGGCAAGCTGCCCCAGCGCAAGCTGGTGACCACCGCCGCCGCCGGTTATTCTTCCTACGGCAATCAGATTGGCCTGGCCACCGGCCAGGTGGACGAGATCTACCACCCCGGCTACGTGGCAAAGCGCATGGAGATCGGCGCTGTGGTGGGTGCCACCCCGGCCTCCCATGTGCGCCGCGAGTGCCCCGCCCCCGGCGATGTGATCGTGCTGCTGGGCGGTCGCACCGGCCGTGACGGCATCGGCGGTGCCACCGGCTCCTCCAAGGCCCACAAGCTGGACAGCCTGGAGCACTGCGGTGCTGAGGTGCAGAAGGGCAATGCCCCCATCGAGCGCAAGCTGCAGCGCCTGTTCCGCCGTGAGGACGCCTGCAGGATGATCAAGCGCTGCAACGACTTTGGTGCCGGCGGCGTTTCCGTTGCCATTGGTGAGCTGGCCGACGGCCTGTACATCGACCTGAACAAGGTGACCAAAAAGTATGACGGCCTGGACGGCACCGAGCTGGCCATCAGCGAGAGCCAGGAGCGAATGGCCGTGGCCCTTGCCCCGGAAGATGTGGACAAGTTCATTGCCATTGCCACCGAAGAAAACCTGGAAGCTACCCCTGTGGCCAAGGTCACCGAGGAAAAGCGCCTGAACATGGTGTGGAACGGTGTGTCCATTGTGAACATCAGCCGCGAGTTCCTGAACTCCAACGGTGCCGAGAAGCATCAGAACGTCCATGTGGAGCGCGGCACCGTGTGGCAGCCCCAGTGGGCCGGCCTGACCTTCAGCCAGAAGATGAAGAGCATGGTGGGCGACCTGAACGTCTGCAGCAAGAAGGGCCTGTCCGAGCGGTTCGACAGCACCATTGGCGCTGCCACCGTGCTCATGCCCTTCGGCGGTGCCTATCAGCTCACCCCGCAGAACGCCATGGCCGCCAAGCTGCCTGTGGACGGCGAGACCAACACCTGTTCCGGCATGGCATGGGGCTACAACCCCTACCTGACCAGCGCCGACCAGTACAAGGGTGCCCGCCTGGCTGTGGTGGAAAGCGTGACCAAGCTGGTGGCTTCCGGCTTCCGCTATGAGGACGCTTACCTGACCTTCCAGGAGTACTTCGAGCGCCTGGGCGACAAGCCGGAGCGCTGGGGCAAGCCCCTGGCCGCCCTGTTGGGTGCCCTGGATGCCCAGATGGGCCTGGGCATTGCTTCCATCGGCGGCAAGGACAGCATGTCCGGCTCCTTTGAAAAGCTGGACGTGCCCCCCACGCTGGTATCCTTTGCCACCGCCATTGGCAAGGCAAACAAGGTGATCTCCACCGAGTTCAAGAAGCCCGAGAGCACCGTGGTGCTCATCCGCCCGCTGACCGACCCGGCCACCGGCTGCCCGGACTTCTCTTCCCTGAAGGCCAACTACAAGATCGTGGAACAGATGATGGACCAGGGCATTGTGGTGGCTGCTTCCTCCGTGGGGTACGGCGGCATTGCCGAGGCTCTGTTCAAGATGGGCCTGGGCAACCACATCGGCTTCAAGATGCGGGCCGACCTGAGCACCCATCAGATGTTTGAGCCGCTGTATGGCTCCATGGTGCTGGAAATGGTCTCCGATTCGCCTGCCGGTGAGATCCTGGGCGAGACCACCAAGGAGTACGTCTTTGAAGCCTGCGGCGAAAAGATGGACATGGCCGAACTGCAGGAGATCTGGGAAGCAAAGCTGGAGCCGGTGTACCCCTACCGCAAGGCAGGCCCCACCGTGGAAAAGATCAGCACGGCCCTGGCTGCCCCGGCAGCTGCCCCCAAGATCGGTGTGGCAAAGCCCAAGGTCATCATTCCGGTGTTCCCCGGCACCAACTGCGAGTACGACACCGCCAGAGCCTTTGCCCGTGCCGGTGCCGACCCGGAGATCCTGGTCATCCGCAACCTGACCCCGGCAGACGTGGCCGCCAGCTGCGAAGCCCTGGTCAAGGCCATTGACGCAAGCCAGATCGTGATGCTGCCCGGCGGCTTCTCCGGCGGCGATGAGCCGGACGGCAGCGCCAAGTTCATTGCTTCCTTCTTCCGCAGCCCGGCGGTCACCGAGGCGGTGCACCGCCTGCTGCAGCAGCGGGACGGCCTGATGCTGGGCATCTGCAACGGCTTCCAGGCACTGATCAAGCTGGGCCTGGTGCCTTACGGCGATATCCGTCCCATCACCCCCTACGACCCCACCCTGACCTTCAACACCATTGGCCGCCATCAGAGCATGCTGGTGCGCACCCGCGTTGCATCCACCGGCAGCCCCTGGCTGAGCAAGTGCGAAGTGGGCGATGAATACACCATTGCCATCAGCCACGGCGAAGGCCGCTTTGTGGCCCCGCAGGAGGTGCTGGACACCCTGCTGAAAAACGGCCAGATCGCCACCCAGTACGTGGACCACAGCGGTGCACCTACCATGGATCAGCGCTACAACCCCAATGGCTCGGTGCTGGCCATTGAGGGCATTACCAGCCCGGACGGCCGCGTGTTTGGCAAGATGGGCCACTCGGAGCGCAGCGGCCAGTACCTGTACAAGAACGTGACCGGTGATAAATACCAGCCGATCTTTGAGGGCGGCGTGGACTATTTCAAGGTTTGATGGTAGAATAAAGCATAAAGCAAAAGCGTCTGCTGAAGATGCGCCCTCACCCGTCATCACCTGCGGTGCTGACACCCTCCCCCGACCGGGTGAGGGCTTTTGTCGGAACCGTGACGCTGCCTGAAGCCTTCCCCCGGACGGGGAAAGGTGCTGAACGCAGTGAAGCGGATGAGGGCGTACCGGAAGCAGGTGTTAAAAACTCCATCAGATCACAGGAGGAAACAACCAATGTCTCAGCATGACCGTTATATCAGCCCGTTTTCCACCCGCTATGCTTCCGATGAGATGCAGTACATCTTCTCGGACGACAACAAGTTCCGCACCTGGCGGCGGCTGTGGGTGGCACTGGCCCGCGCCGAAATGAACCAGGGCCTGACCAACATCACCCCGGACATGGTGGCCGAGCTGGAAGCCCACGTGGACGACATCAACTACGAAGTGGCCATTGAGCGCGAAAAGCTGGTGCGCCATGACGTGATGAGCCATGTGTACGCCTACGGCCAGCAGTGCCCCAAGGCGGCAGGCATCATCCATCTGGGTGCCACCAGCTGCTATGTGGGCGACAACACCGATATCATCGTGATGCGCCAGGGCCTGGAGCTGGTGCGCAAAAAGCTTATTGGCGTGCTGGCAAAGCTGGCCCGCTTTGCCGAGGAATACAAGGACATGCCCTGCATGGCTTACACCCACTGCCAGCCCGCCCAGCCCACCACCGTGGGCAAGCGTGCCACCCTGTGGGCCAACGAGCTGGTGATGGACCTGCAGGAGATCGACCACCGTCTGGCCACCCTGCAGCTGCGCGGCGTCAAGGGCACCACCGGCACCCAGGCTTCCTTCATGG
>CAVIXY010000033.1:0-20128 GCA_963646665.1 Bacteroides sp. CAG:545 | reverse complement strand
CCATTGAGGGCGTCAAGGAAGACGTTACCGAAATTGTCCTGAACCTGAAGGGTATTGCTGCAAAGCTGTACACCGATGGTCCGAAGACAGTGCGTGTTGAGGCAGTCGGCCCCTGTGAGGTCACCGCTGACAACATCAAGCAGGGCGATGATATCGAAATTCTGAACCCTGAGTGGCACATTGCAACCCTGGGCGAGGGCGGCAAGCTCGTCATGGAGCTGACCTTCGACAAGGGCCGCGGCTATGTGCCCGCAGAGCGCAACAAACAGGCTATCATCGAGAAGAACGACATCAACACTCTTCCCGTTGACAGCATTTACACCCCTGTGCTCAAGGTGAACTATAACGTCGAGAGCACCCGTGTTGGCCAGGCGATCGATTACGACAAGCTGACCATTGAGGTTTGGACCGATGGCACGATCAACGCTCAGGAAGCCGTTTCTCTGGCTGCCCGCGTGCTGACCGAGCACCTGAACCTGTTCGTCAACCTGTCCGATGAGGCCGCTGGCGCTGAGATCATGGTGGAGAAGACCAACGACGACAAGGAGAAGGCTCTGGAGATGACCATCGAAGAGCTGGATCTGAGCGTGCGTTCCTTCAACTGCCTGAAGCGTGCCGGCATCAACACGGTGGAAGATCTGGTCAGCAAGAGCGAGGACGAGATGATGAAGGTCCGCAACCTCGGTCGCAAGAGCCTGGAAGAAGTCATGGCAAAGCTGGACTCCCTAGGCTTCAAGCTGAACACGGATGACGAATAACTAAAATAATTAAGGAGTGAAACGGGATGCCCGGTACCAGAAAGCTCGGTAGAACCAGCGACAGCCGCAACGCTATGATGCGCGCTATGGTTACCTACCTGTTAGAGAATGGCAAGATTGAGACCACTGTCACTCGCGCTAAGGACGTTCGTTCCATGGCCGAGAAGATGATCACCCTTGGCAAGGCAAGCGACCTGCACACCAAGCGTCAGGTTTATGCCTACATCACCAAGGAAGATGTTGCAAAGAAGCTGTTTGATGAGATCAGCCCCAAGTACGCTGACCGCAACGGCGGCTACACCCGCATCATCAAGATCGGCGCTCGCCGCGGCGATGCAGCTGAGATGGCAGTTCTGGAGCTGGTCTAATCTGCTCTGACTGTTCGTAAGCAGTTTTTTAAGAGGTTCCTGCCTTTTGGGGCGGGGGCCTCTTTTTGTTTAGGATATCTTGAGATATTTCCCGTGCAGAGCGCGGCCATGTGGGGCAGGTCTGATGACTTTTGCAAAGGGCAGTGCCGCCGGATATGTTCTCTTTTGCCGCACAAAAGAGAACCAGAAAAGCGCCAGCGATTTCGACGCGCTGGACCCACGAATCAAGGGCTGCTCGCCCTTGATAATCCCAAAGAAGAAGTCGAAACGGAAAAAATCTAGCCGCTTCGCTTAACGATTTTTTCTCGTCTCTCCGGTTTGAAGTCGCTGCGCGACAGCCGAAGGCCGACAGCAGCATATGCTGTTTTCCGAAACGACCCCTCCTGTGAAAATGCGTTTGTCGCGCCCCGCAGGGCGCGACAAACGCGAATATAAAAATAATATTTCCGCTGAAGATGGCCAGAGCCAATGCGGAGGCCATTCTAAATAATTTCAGGTGTTGGCATTGCGCTTTTGCCGTGGTATACTGACAATAGCGCATTTTTTGCTGCCGCTGATTTTCCACGAAGGGAGGAACTGCTGTTGAAAACCATCCGCCGCATCCGGCAGGCATTGGCCTGCCTGCTGGCCTGTGTGCTGCTGGCCGGGTGCAGCAGCCTTCCCGGGGAGAACGTCCAGGTGGAAGAGCTGCTGCGCGCCCCGCGCCTTTCGGGTGATTACGGGGCTTTGCAGTCGGCCTTGAACGACTGGCTGGGAGAGAGCGCCCAGCTGAAATATCCCATGCAGGGGGAACTGCTCTCGCCGTTTTTGCTGCAGGACCTGGACGGGGACGGCCAGCAGGACGCTGCCGTGCTGTACACCACGGCCCAGAGCACCAATGTGAACATTGCCATTCTGCAGCATGACGAGAGCGGGGCCTGGCAGGTGCGCCAGAGCCTGGAAGGCTTGGCCGACACGGTGGAAACTGTAAGCCTGGCCCAGCTGCGCAGCGGCAACGCTTCCCAGCTGGTGGTGGGCTATGTGGCGGCCCAGGGCGACCATTACCTGGCCGTGTACGCCTACAATGAAGGAGAACTTTCCGCCATTCTGGAACAGCCTTACGAGCAGTACTTGGTGGAGGATATCACCGGCGGGGGCAGCCAGGATCTGATCCTGCTGTCCACCCGGGAGGACGGCGGCGTGCAGATCGAGCTGTTGACCGTGGACAAGGAAGGGGCCTTCCAGCAGGTGGCGGTCATGGGTCTTTCGGCAGACCGGTTCTCGGGCTGCGCCTCGGTGGCGGCCGGTGCCGGTTCCGATGGGAGAAATTATCTTGTGCTGGATGGCTGGACCGGCATTTCCGGCAACAATCTGGCCAGCGTGCTGCTGCGCTTTGATGAGGACAGCCAGCAGATGGTGCCCGCTTCGCAGATCACCTCGGATCAGCTGTACGAAGCATCCCTGCGCAATGTGCCGGGGCTTGTGAGCCGGGATCTGGACGGGGACGGCATTGTGGAAATTCCCACCCAGCCGGAGGAAGCGGGCCTGCTGAACATGAGCCAGGGCCGCCGCATGGATTTTATCGTCTGGATGGACTACACCAGCCGCAGCCCGGAAAAGAGTTTCGGCCTGCTGGATGAAGAGACGAACTGCTACATTGAGCTGCCCGCCGAGTGGGAGGGCAACCTGAAACTGACCGACAGCGAACAGTACGATGGAGCCGTGGAGCTGCGCACCGTGGACGAGGACCAGCTGGTCATGACGGTGCGGCTGGCCCGCACGGCGGCCAATTCCACGGGCTGGACCCGGCTGGGCATTGTGGCGTCCCGCCAGATGCAGGCCAAGCTGGCCCAGGATGTGCAGATCAGTGACCCGGACTACCGGTTGTCCAAGGCGCTGTACCTGCTGAACTGAGAATGGAGGAAATAGCAATGGTAAGAGTGCTCGTGGTGGAAGATGAAGCCAACATCCGCGAAATGATCGCGCTGAACCTGCGCCTTGCCGGCATGGAGGCTGTGGAGGCCGAAAGCGCCGAGGCTGCCCTGCCGCTGCTGGAGCAGAAGCCCGGCTGCGATGCCGCCATTCTGGACGTGATGCTGCCGGGCATGAACGGCTTTTCGCTGTGCGAAACCATCCGCCGCACCGACCAGCAGATCGGCATTATTATCCTGAGCGCCAAAGGGCAGGAGCAGGACAAGATCCGGGGCCTGTCCATCGGTGCGGATGACTACATGACCAAGCCTTTCAGCGTCAGTGAGCTGCTGGCCCGCGTGGAAGCGCTCTGCCGCCGCGTGAGCCGCACGGCAGGCGCAGATGCCAAGGACCCCGCCGCCGCGCTGGGAATGCTCACCAGCGGCGATTTTGTGCTGGACGAGAACCGCCGCGTGCTGCTGAAGGCGGGCCAGCCCATTGAGCTGACCCAGGTGGAGTTCCAGATCATGGAGCTGTTTTTCCGCAACCCGGGCACTGCGCTGGTGCGCGAAAAGATCCTGAAAGGCGTCTGGGGCGAAAACTACTTCGGCGATGTGAAGATCGTGGATGTGAACATCCGCCGCCTGCGCATGAAGGTGGAAGATGAACCCAGCCACCCGGCCCATATCCTTACCGTGTGGGGATATGGTTACAGGTGGGAAGAATGAGGAGCGGAATCACCCGCCGGTGGCTGCGGGGCAATCTGCTCATTACGGTGCTGCTGGTGCTGCTGGCCGAGGCCATGTTCTTGTACAGTTACACCCGCAGCTACTACAACAGCGTGCAGCAGACCATGTACCGGCGCTTTTCCTCGGTGGCCGGCCAGCTGAAGGTGTACACCGGCGATACGGCCCAGAGTGCGGCTTCTGCCCGCAGCCTGGCTTTGCGCCGCATGGTGGAGCAGTTTGCCGACAAGGATAAATACGAGTTTATGCTGCTGGACAACTACGGCACGGTGATCGCGTCCTCCAGCGGCACCGATGCAGACGGCATTGTGACCGACACCGACTTTGAACAGGCACAGAATGCCGCCGATGGTCTGGGCGGGGCGGTGTACCGCACCCAGTCCGGGGAAATGGTGCTGTCGGTGTGCTACCTTGTGCCCTATGCCGCCGAGGACGTGGCGGCGCTGCGGCTGGTCACCAGCCTGACGCTGGTGGAAGGGCAGATCAAAAACGCATTCATTGCCAGTGCGCTGATCGCGCTGGTCATTCTGGCTGTTACGATCACGTCCGGCCTGTACTTCATCCGGGGCATTGTGGTGCCGCTGGGGCAGGTGGAACGCACGGCTGCCAGCATCGCCCGGGGCGAGCTGGACGTGCGCCTGCCGGTAAAGGGCGACCCCCGCGATGAGGTGGACCGTCTGCGCGGCACCATCAACCAAATGGCAGAAGGGCTGGAAGAGACCGAGAAGATGAAGAACGAGTTCATCAGCTCGGTGTCCCACGAGCTGCGCACCCCGCTTACCTCCATCCGGGGCTGGGTGGAGACCCTGCGCACGTTGGACGACCCCACGGACGAAAACTACCGCAAGGGGCTGGAGATCATCAACAACGAGACCGGCCGCCTGTACAACATGGTGGAAGAGCTGCTGGACTTCAGCCGCCTGCAGAACGGCCGCCTGCGCATGGACTGCCGCCCGCTGGACTTGGTGGCGGAACTGACCGATGCGGTGCTGTTCTGCGAAGCGCGCATCCGGCGGGAGGGGCTGATCCTGAGCTACACGGAGCCGGAGGAGATGATCCCCGTCTACGCCGACCCGGACCGCCTGCGGCAGGTGTTCATCAACATTCTGGACAATGCCATCAAGTATTCGGCCCCCGGCGGGCGCATTACCGTCAAGCTGTGGGCCGGGGAATACAAGGCCTTTGTGGAAATTCTGGATCAGGGCCGCGGCATCCCGCCGGAGGATCTGGAAAACGTCAAGACCAAGTTCTATAAGGGCAGCAACGCGGTGCGCGGCAGCGGCATTGGCCTGGCGCTGGTGGATTCCATCATGACGGCGCTGGACGGCACGCTGGACATCAAGAGCACTTTGGGCCGGGGCACCGTGGTCACCCTGGGCCTGCCGCTGTACCACAAATCCTGAGAACCAACGTTTTTTCATATTTCTATGTTAAAATAAAGGGAAAAATAAGATCCGATAGGAGAACCCAATGAGTCAACCCAACAAGGAACGTTTCAAAACCAGCGTGGGCGGGCAGGCCCTGATGGAAGGCATCATGATGCGCGGGCCAAAGCTCATCTGCTGTGCCGTGCGCAAGCCGGACGGCACCATCGAAACCAAAACCGAACCCACCCCCACCCACGGTGTGTGGACAAAGATCCCGCTGGTGCGGGGAGCCATTTCCATGGTGGAAAGCCTGATCATGGGCTACCGCTACATGATGTACTCCGCCCAGGTGAGCATGGGGGACGACTACGACCCCGAGGAAGAAGAGACCGCCTTTGAAAAGTGGGTGGGGGAGCACCTGGGCAAAAAAGCCGAGGACGCCCTGCTGGCCTGCGCCGCCGTTGTGGGCGGTCTGCTGGCCATTCTGCTGTTTACGGTGCTGCCCACCCTCATTGTGGGCGGCGTGAACCATTTTGCCGCGCTGGGCCGCTGGACCAAGGTGGTGCTGGAAGCTGTGCTCAAGGTGGGCATTTTCCTGGCCTACATGGTGGGAATTTCCAAAATGAAAGAGATCCACCGGGTGTTCGAGTACCATGGGGCCGAGCACAAGACCATTGCCTGCTATGAGGCGGGGGACGCGCTGACCGTGGAGAACGTGCGCAAGTACACCCGGTTCCACCCCCGCTGCGGCACCAGCTTTCTCATTTTGGTAGTCATCGTCAGCGTGTTTTTGTACAGCGTGCTGCCCTGGGGCAGCATCGGCCTGCGGGTGGTGTGCAAGCTGCTGCTGCTGCCGGTGGTCATGGGCATCAGCTACGAGCTGCTCAAGTGGTGCGGCCGGTCGGACAACTGGGCGACCCGCATCATCCGCCAGCCCGGCATCTGGGTGCAGCACCTCACCGTGTTTGAACCGGACGACAGCATGATCGAAGTAGCCATTGCGGCCGTGACCCCCGTGCTGCCGGAAAACCCGGAGGAGGGCAAATGGTAACCGCCAACAGCACCCCGCGCGAAGCGGTGCGGGAGGTGGAGCAGCGCCTGACCGCTGCAGGCTGCCCGGACGCGGATTTTGACGCCCGGGAGCTGTTCCGGCTGGCAGCCGGGCGGGACATGCGCCTTTCGGACCGGCCTTTGTCCGCCGAAGAAGCAGAAAGGCTGGAAGCGCTGTGCGTCCGGCGTGCAAACCGGGAGCCGCTGCAGTATTTGTGCGGCAGCTGGAGTTTCCTGGATTTTGAGCTGGCCGTGGGGCCGGGGGTGCTCTGCCCCCGCGCCGACACCGAGGTGGTGGCGGAAGCCGCTGCCCGGACCTTGGCCGGGGTGGAAGCCCCCAAAGTGCTGGACCTGTGCGCCGGCACCGGCTGCCTGGGGCTGGGGGTCAAGCGCTTCTGCCCGGCGGCACAGGTAACCTGCGTGGAAAAAAGCCCGGAAGCCTTTGCCTACCTGGAAAAGAACTGCCGCTGCGCACTGGCCGGGCAGGGCAAAGCAGCGGAGAATCTGCTGGAGCCGACCACCCTGGAAGAGGCGGCTGCCCCGGCCTTTGACTGGGGCCCGGCGCTGAACGCCCTGCGGGCAAAGCCTGCCTATGCAGTGCAGCCGGTGCAGGGGGACCTGTTCACCTACTGGCAGACCCTGCCGGAGGGGCAGCTGGACCTGATCGTGTCCAACCCGCCCTACCTCACCGCCGCCGAGATGCAGCAGCTGCAGCCCGAGGTGGCGCAGGAACCGGCCATGGCGCTGGAGGCAGGGGAGGACGGCCTGGTGTTCTACCGCGCCCTTGCGCAGCACTACCGCAGTGCACTGCGCCCCGGCGGGGCCATGGTGCTGGAGATCGGCTGGCAGCAGCGGCAGGCGGTGTCGGCGCTGCTGGAAGAAAACGGCTGGACGGACGTGGAATGCCGCAAGGACTTTGGCGGCAACGACCGGTGCATTCTGGCCCGGCGGCCCGGCTGAGAAATTGGAAAAATCAAACAACTTCTTGTTGTAAAATCTGAATTTTGTGTTATACTAAGAAGGAAAGTAAAACACGGCCCGCGCTCTGCGGGCGCAAAGCATAAAAGGAGCAGCACGCTATGGCAAAAAATCAGAACAACACCGTTGTTCCGGCTACCAAAAAAACCGGAGCGGAAGCCAAGAAGGATGCGCTGGCCACCGCGCTGGCCCAGATCGAAAAGCAGTTCGGCAAGGGTGCCGTGATGAAGCTGGGCGACAACGCCGCCATGCAGGTGGATGCCATTTCCACCGGCAGCCTGGGCCTGGATATGGCCCTGGGCGTGGGCGGTGTGCCCCGCGGCCGCATCATTGAGGTGTACGGCCCGGAATCCAGCGGTAAAACCACCCTGGCCCTGCACATTCTGGCCGAAGCCCAGAAAAAGGGCGGCGATGTGGCCTTTATTGACGTGGAACATGCACTGGACCCCGTGTATGCCGAGGCTCTGGGCGTGGACATCAACAACCTCCTGGTCAGCCAGCCGGACACCGGCGAGCAGGCCATGGAGATCTGCGAAGCACTGGTGCGTTCCGGTGCCATTGATGCCATTGTAGTGGACTCGGTGGCGGCCATGGTGCCCCGTGCCGAGATCGAAGGCGAGATGGGCGACAACCACGTGGGCCTGCAGGCCCGCCTGATGAGCCAGGCCATGCGCAAGCTCACCAGCGTCATCGGCAAGACCAACACGGTGTGCGTGTTCATCAACCAGCTGCGTGAGAAGGTGGGCGTGGTGTACGGCAGCCCCGAAGTGACCACCGGCGGCCGCGCCCTGAAGTACTATTCCTCTGTGCGCATCGACATCCGCCGCGTGGAAGGCCTGAAGGACTCCTCCGGCCAGTTCATCGGCAACCACACCCGTGCCAAGATCGTCAAGAACAAGGTGGCACCCCCGTTCCGGGAAGCAGAATTCGACATCATGTTCGGCGAGGGCATTTCCAAGGTGGGCGAGCTGCTGGACCTGGGCGTGAAGCTGGGCATTGTGCAGAAGAGCGGTGCATGGTTCAACTACGGCGACATCCGCCTGGGCCAGGGCCGCGACAACTCCAAGCAGTTCCTGAAGGATAACCCCGAGATCGCCAACGACATCGAGGGCCAGATCCGTGCCAACGCCGACAAGTTGTATGCAACCCGCCGCCCGGCAGGCAAGGGCGCTGCCGCTGCAGCCGACAAGGCCGGGGATGACGCACCGGCGCAGGAAGCCAAGGAGCCGGTGGTCAAGGCTCCTGCCCGCAGCAGCGAGAGCGAGCTGGACATCATGGTGGAGGACTAAATGTCTTTTTACCGCAGGAATGCCCGTCCGCACCGGGATGAAGAGCCGGAACTGTGTGCCGACCCCGCCAAGGCCCGTGCCCGGGCACTGGACCTGTTGTGCGCCCGGGAGATGACCAGCGCCCAGCTGTACGAGCGGCTGTGCAGCCGGTTCACCGAGCAGGCGGCGGCAGCCGCCGTGGCCGAGATGGTGGAGCTGGATTACGTGAACGATGACCGCTACGCCGAGACCCGTGCCCACGGCCTGCTGATGGCCCGCAAGAGCCGCCGCGCGGCTGCCCAGAACCTGCGCCAAAAGGGGCTGGACCGCCAGCAGATCGAGCAGGCACTGGAACTTGTATACGCTCCGGATGAAAACGGCGAAAGCCCGGAGCTGGAAGCCGCTGCCGCCCTGGTGGCCAGCCGCTACCGCAAAAAACTGGCCGATGGCCGCCGCGATCTTGTGGTGGCCGCTTTGCAGCGCCGCGGGTTTGCGTATGCGGTGATCAAAGAGGCCATCCGCAGAGCAGAAGAAGAATAACCAGCTTACCCGGCAGGACGGCGGGGAGTTTCCAAAGCAAATGATCCGGCGGGCAATGGAATGGCCCGTTGCATTTGAGTGGAAAGCTCCCCGGTGGCCTGCCAAGATGCCGTAAATTCCAAAAAGTTCCCTGACATAAGAAAGAGAGTATTACCCCTTATGAAAATTGCGTGTATTTCCCTTGGATGCCCCAAAAACCAGGTGGACCTGGACGTGATGGTGCACATCCTGCTGTCCGCAGGCCACGAGACGGTGGCCGACCTGGCCGAAGCCGATGTGATCCTGGTGAACACCTGCGGTTTCATCGAGAGCGCCAAAACCGAAGCCATTGAGAACATTCTGGAAGCCTGCTCCTACAAGCAGCAGAACTCCAACCTGAAGGTCATTGTCACCGGCTGCCTGGCCGAGCGCTACCGCAGCCAGATCGAAGAAGAGATCCCCGAAGTGGACGCTGTGGTGGGCTGCGCGTCCAACAAGGCCATTGATACCATCGTGGCCCGGCTGTTCCACGGTGAGGATCATCTGGAAAGCTATGGTGCCAAAAAGGATTTCCCGCTGGGCGGCAAGCGTGTCATCGGCACGCCGGCCCACTATGCGTACTTAAAGATCGCCGAAGGCTGCAACAACCGCTGCCACTACTGTGCCATTCCCGCCATCCGTGGCCCGCTGCACAGCCGTGACATGGCCGACTGTGTGGCCGAGGCCCGCTGGCTGGCCGGTGAGGGGGTCAAGGAGCTGATCGTTGTGGCCCAGGACCCCACCGCCTACGGTGAGGACTGGGGCAAGCCCGGCAGCATCTGTGAGCTGCTGGACAAGCTGAACAAGATCCCGGGCCTGGAATGGATCCGCATTATGTATGCCTACCCGGAGCGCATCAGCGATGAATTCATTGCTGCCATGAAGCGCAACGAGAAGGTGGTGCCCTACCTTGACCTGCCCATCCAGCACTGCAACGATCAGATCCTCAAGAACATGAACCGCCGCTCCAACCGCGCCGAGCTGCTGGACGTGATCGGCAAGCTGCGCCGTGAGATCCCCGGCATCACCCTGCGCACCACCCTGATCGCAGGCTTCCCCGGAGAGACCGAGGAACAGTTTGAGGATCTGTGCAACTTTGTCAAGGAAGTGCAGTTCGACCGCTTGGGCTGCTTTGCCTACTCTGCCGAGGAGAACACTGTGGCCGCCAAAATGGATGGCCAGATCGACCAGGAAGTCAAGGAAAAGCGTGCAGAGCTGATCATGCAGATCCAGACCGGCATCATGGCCCAGAAACAGGCCGACAAGGTGGGCCAGACCGTGCATGTGCTCTGCGATGGCATTGACGAGGAAAGCGGCCTGTACCTGTGCCGCACCACCGGCGATGCCCCCGAAGTGGACGGCAATGTGTGTGTGTCCAGTGAAGAGCCGCTGTACCCCGGCCAGTTCTATGACGTGCTGGTGGACGACAGCGACCTTTACGATCTGTATGGTACAGTTGCAAAATAACAAATCGGAGGCGAATTTTGTATGAATCTGCCCAATAAACTCACTCTGACCCGCATTCTGCTGGTGCCGGTGTTCATGGTCTTTGTGTCGCTCACCACCCTGGACGGCATGATGGACGGCACCTTCCGGCCGGTGTATTACCTCATTGCGGGCATCATTTTTGCCATTGCCAGCTTCACGGATTTTCTGGACGGGTACCTGGCCCGCAAGTGGAACATGGTCACCGACTTTGGCAAGTTTGCCGACCCGCTGGCCGATAAGCTGCTGACCACGGTTGCCTTCATCTACATGATGCGGGACGGCGTGTGCAGCCCGGTGGTGCTGTGCATCATTCTGGCCCGCGAGTTTGCGGTGTCCGGCCTGCGCATGGTGGCCGCCGGTGCCAAGGACGGCAAGGTGATCGCCGCCAACATGTGGGGCAAGGTGAAAACCGTGCTGCAGATGCTGAGCATCATCTTCTACTTCTTTGGCACGGCCCTGTGCTACAATGGCACGCTGGACAGCGTGACCGTGGTGGTGCTGGTTTCGGTGGTGCTGTGCTGGCTGGTGGCCATCGTCACCGCCGTGTCCGGCATCAAGTACCTGTGGGATAACCGCAGCTTCATCAACACGGCAAAGTAAAAAAAGCCCCTCTCAGTCAATGCCTTGCGGCATTGCCAGCTCCCCCGAAAGGGGGAGCTTTGGCGAACACGGAGAAGTTGATCTCTGTGGCCAAAACCTCGCCCTTCGGGAGAGGTGGCAGTGCGTCAGCACTGACGGAGAGGGTTTTACTTTACCTGAAGGAGAATTTTATGCAAAAATTCCGCGATGTCTGCCGCCGCCTGCTCTCTGTTGCGCTCAACCTGTTTGTGCTGTGCATGGAACCGATCGCGCTGCCGCTGAGCTGGGGCTGGGGGCAGATGCAGATCTTTACCTTTTACACGGAGGACTCCAACATCTTTGCGGCTGTGGTGTGCACCATGGTGGCGGTGTGCCAGCTGTGGTGCGTTTTTACCGGCGGGGAGCTGCCGCTCTGGCTCAAGCGGCTCAAGTTCATGGCCGCCAGCTGCCTGCTGCTCACCTTTTTAACGGTGGTGTTCGTGCTGGCCCCCATGAACGGCCCCGGCGGGCTGTACATGCTGCTGTGCACCAGCAGTATGCTGTACCACCATCTGCTCAACCCCATGGCGGCGCTGATCTCCTACCTGTTTCTGGAGCGGGAGCCGCGCCTGCCCCGCAGTGCAGTGCGCTGGGCGCTGCTGCCCACGCTGGTGTATGCGGCAGTCATTGTGCCGCTGAACATTCTGCGCGTCATTGAGGGGCCGTACCCCTTCTTTGAGGTGTATCACCAGCCGGTGTACGTCTCCATCCTGTGGGCTGTGGGCCTGCTGAGCGTGAACTACTTCTACGCCTGGCTGCTGTGGAAACTGGGCGGAAACGCCCGCAAAACCCCGGAAAAACAAATAACAGAACAATAAAATACGCTGAGTATACCCAAAGAAAACAAAAAAGCTGCCGCATCCGGCTGTGTTCCGGGTGCGGCAGCTTTGCGTTTTCAGGAAAGGCCCGGGGCGCTTCAGGAAACCACTGCGCTGGACTTCAGCCAGGCCAGCACGGTATCCTGCAAAGCGTTCAGGGCGCAGCGCTTTTCGCCATAGGTGGTGCCGTAAGTGCTCATCACAGAGTCAATGGCGTCCTGGGTGGGGGCCAAACCCTGGGCCTCGGCCACGGCCTGGAAGATCAGGTCCTGCTTGGCCAGATGGTCAAAATACTCGTCCGAACCGGCCAGCATGTTGTCGGCATCGGTGTAGCCCTGCATCTGGGCAAAGGCGTCCAGGTCGATGCTGTACAGCGAAGCGTACTGGCTGCAGCGGTTCAGGAACATGCGGATGTAGTAGCTGGTCAGCTCCGTGGGCACGGACTGGAAGGTGCAGCTGCTCATCAGGTTGTCCACAATGGCGTTTTCCAGGTTGTTGTCGTACAGGGCATCCGAGAAATAGGTGCGCAGAGCGTCCACGGTGTGCAGGTCCTCGGTGGTGCCAAAGTTGCTGTCCACCCAGTCATCGGTCAGATCCGGGTTCACCGACTGGGAAATGGAGTTCACCGTTACGCTGAACACAGCCTGCTTGCCGCTGAGCACCACGGTGTTGCCCTCGGCATCGGTGGAGTTGCCGTAGCTGTCAGGGAAGGTAACGGTCACATCAAAGGTGTCGCCTGCGTTGTGGCCGATGATCTGATCCTCAAAGCCGTCAATGAAGGAGTTGCTGCCCAGGGTCAGGTCGTAGCCGCTGTAGGTGCCGCCGGTAAAGGCCACACCGTCCACCGTGCCGGAATAGTCGATGTTCACGGTGTCGCCGCTCTGGGCGGCGCGGTCGGTCACGGCCTGCTCGGTGGCGTACTGGGCCAGCAGACGGTCCACCTGATACTGGATGTCGTCCTCGGTGGGCACCACGTCCTCTTTGCTGATGGGCAGGGCCGTGATGTTTTCGGGCAGGGTCACATAGTCCAGTGCACGCACGCCGGTCCAGTAACCGTTGTCGTCCAGGCTGTCGCCGTAGTCAAAGGTCGAGTAGTCAAAGTCCTCCACCTTGCCGTAGGCGGACACCGCCGCCGCAGAGTTGGAAGAAGCACTGCTGCTCTGTTCCTTTTTGAACAGGAAGAAGCAGGCAAGAATCACGCACACTGCAGCCAGCACGGCGCACAGGATGCAGAGCAGGGTCTTGGTGTTGCGTTTCAAAGAAATACCTCCAATAATAAGGGCTGCCGGGGCCGCCCGATTCAACAGATACCGTTCCATTATATACGGTTCCACGGCAAAAAGAAAGTTTTTTGCAGAAATTCCACAAATCCCTGGGCCGGAACGTCACACTTTTGCCCGCCTGCCGGGGCAAAAGCTGTCAAAACCGGTGGAAATGCCCCGGCGGTTCTGTTACAATAAAACTGTATAAGCCTTCCCCCTTGGGAAAGACTCTCCCCGGCCGGGGAGAGATGTCGCGTCAGCGACAGAGTGGGGAACAGGTGGCATTGCGTCAGCAATGACGGATGAGGGGAAGCTATCTTCTGTATTTGCTCTCGGGGAACGAAAGCAATCGGGACATTCCCCCTCATCCGCTTCACTTCGTTCAGTACCTTCCCCCTCGGGGAAAGCCTTTTCGTGGAATTGGAGGATCAATATGGATTACAATAAAGCTGCTCTGGAAATGCACGAGACCCACAAAGGCAAGGTGGGCATTACCAGCAAGGTGGAGGTCAAAACCCGCGATGACCTGTCCACCGCCTACACCCCCGGTGTGGCCGAGCCCTGCCGCAAGATCAAGGCAAACCCCGAGGACGTGTACAAGTACACCTTCAAGGGCAACATGGTGGCCGTGGTGTCCAACGGCACCGCTGTGCTGGGCCTGGGCGACATCGGCCCGGAAGCCGGTCTGCCCGTGATGGAAGGCAAGGCCGTGCTGTTCAAGGAATTCGGCGGCGTGGACGCTTTCCCCATCTGCATTGATGCCCACGATGCCGCCAGCGTGATCGCGGCCTGCAAGGCCATTGCCCCCACCTTTGGCGGCATCAACCTGGAGGACATCAAAAGCCCCGAGTGCTTTGAGATCGAAGAAACCCTGGAGCGGGAACTGGATATCCCCGTGTTCCACGATGACCAGCACGGCACGGCCATTGTGGTTACCGCTGCCCTCATCAACGCCCTGCGCGTGGTGGGCAAAAAGATGGAGGATGTGCACATTGTGCTGAACGGCCCCGGTGCTGCCGGCACTGCCATCATCAAGATGCTGATGACTGCCGGAGCCAAGGACATCATTGCCGTGGATCAGTTCGGCACCCTGTACAAGGGCTGCAACAGCGCCGAGGCCCACAAGAACTGGCTGGGCGAGGTGACCAACCCCCGCCAGATCAAGGGCGGCCTGAAGGAAGCCATTGCAGGCGCAGACGTGTTCATTGGCGTGTCCAAGCCCGGCATCCTCACCACCGAGCTGTGCAGGACCATGAACAAGGACGCCATTGTTTTTGCCATGGCCAACCCCACCCCGGAGATCATGCCGGACGAAGCCAAGGCAGGCGGTGTCCGCGTGATGGCCACCGGCCGCAGCGACTTCCCCAACCAGGTGAACAATGTGCTGTGCTTCCCAGGCCTGTTCAAGGGCGCCCTGAGCGTGCGCGCCCGGGACATCAACGATGAAATGAAGCTGGCTGCCGCCTATGCCATTGCAGACCTGATCACCGATGATGACCGCAGCGAGGAGAACATCATCCCCGGTGCCTTCGATCCCCGTGTGGCCGAGGTTGTGGCAAACGCCGTGGCAAAGGCTGCCCGCGAGACCGGCGTGGCCCGGCTGTAAGCGGAGGGCGCGTTTATGAGAACCATTTCCGCACAGGAGATCACGAGCACGGTTGCCCGGCTCTGCATTGAGGCCAACACCCGTCTGCCGCAGGATGTGCAGGCTGCGCTGGACAAGGCCCGGCAGGAGGAACCCTGGCCGCTGGCAAAGAACACCCTGGACCTGCTGTGGTCCAACCTGAGCGCTGCCGAGGAAAAGGACCTGCCCATCTGCCAGGATACCGGCATGGCCTGCGTGTTCGTGGAGCTGGGCACCGATGTGCACATTGACGGCAGCTTTGAAGCCGCCATCCACGAGGGCGTGCGCCGGGGCTACACAGACGGCTACCTGCGCAAGAGCATTGTGGCCGACCCGCTGCGCCGGGGCAACACCGGCGACAACACCCCGGCGGCCATTACCGTGCACCTGGTGGACGGGGACGGCTGCCGCATCACGGTGGCCCCCAAGGGTTTTGGCAGCGAGAACATGAGCCGCATTCAGATGCTCAAGCCCGCCGATGGCGTAGAGGGCTTTAAAAAGTTTGTGCTGGACACGGTCAGGCAGGCCGGTTCTAACCCCTGCCCGCCCATTGTGCTGGGCATCGGCGTGGGCGGCAGCTTTGACAAGGTGGCGTATCTGGCCAAAAAGGCCCTGCTGCGCCCGCTGGATGTGCCCAACCCCGACCCCTACTATGCAGCACTGGAGCAGGAACTGCTGACGGCCATCAACGAGCTGGGCATCGGCCCCCAGGGCTTTGGCGGCAAAACCACCTGCCTGGGCCTTGCTATTGAGCAGATGCCTACCCATGTGGCGAGCCTGCCGGTGGCTGTGAATGTTTCCTGCCACGTCACCCGCCGCGCCAGCGCGGAGCTGTAAGGAGGGAAAACCATGGAATACAGACTGACCACTCCCTGCACCGCGCAGGATCTGGCCCCGCTCAGGGCGGGGGATACCGTGCTGCTGTCCGGTGTGGTGTACACCGCCCGCGACCAGGCCCACAAGCGGATGATCGAAGCACTGGACAAAGGCGAACCGCTGCCCTTTGACCTGACCGGCAGCGCCATTTATTACGTTGGCCCCACCCCGGAGCGCCCGGGCGAAGTGATCGGCTCGGCGGGACCCACCACCAGCGGCCGCATGGACGCCATGAGCCCCCGCCTGCTGGATCTGGGCAACAAGATCATGATCGGCAAGGGCAAGCGGGACGACGCCGTGAAAGCGGCGGTGGTGCGCAACGGGGCGGTGTATCTGGCGGCTCTGGGCGGGGCCGGTGCGCTGATGGCAAAAAGCGTGCAGACGCTGGAAGTCATCGCCTGGCCGGACCTTGGCTGTGAAGCCGTGCGCCGCCTGACCGTGAAGGACATGCCCCTGACCGTGATCCTGGACGCCCACGGCGGCGATCTGTACCAGTCCGGCCCGGAAGCGTATTTGGAGAACCGGTAAAAGCCTTCCCCCGAGGGGGAAGCTTTTAAAATTATCCCCTTTGCACAAAACAAAACCGGGAAAGAATCGTCAAAACAGCAGTTTTGTGCAGGGTAAAATTGGTTTGTTTTAACAAACTTCCTGCGAATTGCTTGCACTGCGGCTTAAAATGTGATATTCTGTAACATACAAGCCGCAGGTGCCTTTGCCCTGCGCCGAGAGAACTTCCCGCAAGGGAAAAGGCAGGAGGCCGAACAAACCATGCAGATCCACCAGTCCGCAGAAGATTATCTTGAAACGATCCTGATGCTTACCCAGCGCATGGGCAAAGTGCGCTCCATTGACGTGGTCAATGAGCTGGGCTTTACCAAGGCAAGCGTGAGCATTGCCATGAAAAAGCTGCGGGAGAATGGCTACATCGCGGTGGATGGCGAAGGCAACCTGACCCTGCTGGAGCCGGGCCGCGAGATCGCCGAGCGCATTTACGGCCGCCACCGCCTGCTTACCCACTTTTTCATGCAGCTGGGCGTGGACGAAAAGACCGCTGCCGAGGACGCCTGCAAGGCAGAGCATATCCTCAGCGAGCAGACCCTGGAAAAGATCCGCGAAAGCGCACTGCGCATTGACACGGAACAGAGCCAGGAAAAGTAATCTTCCGCATACCGTATGCCGTTCCCTGCACGGGGGAGCGGCATTTTTGTTTGCACCGCTCTGCGGTTTTGCCCCTTGCATCCCGGGGCGGAACGCGGTATGCTTATAAAATAAAGTGTTTGGCAAACCACCGGGGAGGGAACCGCTATGGACGCAGACGAGATCCGCACACTGCTGGGAGAAATGGTGTTTGAACGGGCCAAAAAGTACCGCAGGCGCATTCTGCAAAGCAGCTGCACCACCAACGAGGACGGCGTGCGCCATCTGTCGGCACTGGTGCAGGGTAATGGAGCCGACTGCTACTACACCCAGGTCTGGCTGCGGGAAAACGGCACCTTTGTCAGCGCTTCCTGCGACTGCCCCTATAATCAGAACGGGGACGGCACCTACTGCAAGCACATTGGGGCCCTGCTGCTGGAGGATGCCGAAAAATACGCCGCGAAGCCGGAACCCCGGCCGGAAGCCATTCCGGGGGTGGTGCGCGGCACGGCCCAGCTGGGGGCAGAGCCGCCCCGCAGGGACAGCTATGCCTCCGGGCTGGAAATGCTGTTTGGCAAAAAGTGGCGGGGCGAAGCACCGGTGTCGGACTACGAGGCCCGCCGCCTGCTGGAAACCTACCAGGAAAGTGCCCTGCAGGAACTCTCGGCGGCCGAGCCGGTGCAGAGCACGGGCTTTGTGCAGCTGGAACCGGAGCTGACCCTGCTGCCCGGGGAGCAGCCCTGGCTGCGGCTGCGCATCTCGGACGGCGGGCGGCAGTATGTGGTCAAGAGCATTCCCATCCTGCTGGAAAGCATCGAGCAGGGCAAAAGTGTCAGCTACGGCAAATCCCTGGCCTTTGTGCACCGCTGGGACGCCTTTGACGAGGAAGCCCGGCAGCTGCTGCAGCTGCTGCGCCGGCAGGTCAATGCCAAGCGCAGCATGGAGACCAATGTGGTGCGCACCTACAGCTATGCTGTGGAAAAAGGCCCGGCGGGCGGTCTGCCCCTGACGGGCGAGATCTTTGACGCCCTGGTGCGGATGTATGCCCCTTCCGGAATGCTGGGCGGCTACCGCCTGAAAGAGGGCCTGCCCGCCATTACCATGACCGTGGAGCGGCGCCGGGGCGGTGTGCAGGTGGCGGCACAGCCGTCCCTGTGCGCCGTGCACGGGCTGGATGATGATTACCTGTTCAGCGAGGATACTCTGTGGCGGCTGCAGCGGTCGGCCTGTGCCCGCATTCTGCCTGCGCTGCAGGCTCTGTGCGGCAAAAGCCTGTTCTTTACCAGCGCCGATGCCACGGCGTTCTGCAGCTATGTGCTGCCGGAACTGGGCAGCAAGCTTACCATCGTGGACCCGGAACGCCTGCTGCTGAATCAGATCCCCCTGGAACCGGTGGTGCAGTTCTATCTGGATGCCCCCAGAGAAAAGGGGCTGACCATTACCGCCTATGCCGCCTTCCTGTACGGCGAGGACCGGGTGGCCCCCGATGAACCGGCCCCGGCGGGCCTGCTGCGGGATGCCCGCGCCGAGACCCGTGCCCGCCGCCTGCTGAGCACCTGGCTGGACCCGGACCCCACGGCCCCGGACCGGTACACCGCCGCAGACGAGGAGCAGATCTACCGGCTGCTGGAAGAGGGCGTGCCCGCCCTGATGGCGGAAGGCGAAGTGTATCTGACGGATGCCTTCCGGAACCTGCAGGCTGCCCCGCCCCGGATCTCGGTGGGGGTGTCGGTGCACGGCAGCGTGCTGGACCTGGAAGTGGACACCGGCGAATTCCCCGCCGAAGAACTGCGGGAGCTGCTGCGGTCCCTGCATCAGAAAAAGCGCTACCACCGCCTGCGGGACGGCCGCCTGCTGCGGCTGGACGACAACCTGGACGGGCTGGACGAACTCAACGAGACACTGGAGCTTTCCGGCGCGCAGCTCAAGGGCGGCCACGCCGAGCTGCCGCTTTACCGCGCCCCCACGCTGGACTGGGCGCTTTCGGGCCAGAACGGCCTGCGCTTCAACCGGGACGATGCCTTCCGGCGCATCAGCCGCAGCTTCCACGCCGTGAAGGACAGCGAGTATACCCCGCCTCAGTCCCTGCAGGGGGTGCTGCGCAAGTACCAGCGGGACGGTTACCGCTGGCTGCGCACCCTGGACGGCTACGGCATGGGCGGCATTCTGGCCGATGACATGGGCCTGGGCAAGACCCTGCAGGTGCTCAGCTACCTGCTGGCCCTCAAGGAAGCCGGGCAGAGCCTGCCCAGCCTGATCGTGTGCCCGGCGTCCCTGGTGCTGAACTGGGCGGAGGAATGCAAAAAGTTCACCCCGCAGCTCACCTGCGTGGCGGTGGACGGCGATGCGCCCCACCGGGCGGTGCTGGCCCGCCGGTGGGCAGAGGCCGACCTGGTGGTGACCAGCTACGACCTGCTGCGCCGGGACGAGGACCTGTACGCCGAGCAGCCTTTTTATGCCTGCATCCTGGACGAGGCGCAGGCCATCAAGAACCATACCACCCAAAAATACAAGGCCGTGTGCCAGGTGCGCAGTCAGGTGCGGTTTGCCCTGACCGGCACCCCGGTGGAAAACCGCCTGGGCGAGATGTGGAGCATTTTCTCCTTCCTCATGCCGGGGTACCTGCCGCCGTACAAGAGCTTCTGTGCCCGGTTTGAAAAGCCCATTGTGCAGGAAGAGGACGAAAATGCGGTGCGGCGGCTGAACCAGCTCACCGGGCCGTTCATCCTGCGCCGCATGAAGGCGGACGTGCTGCGGGAGCTGCCGCCCAAAACCGAGAACATCCACCGCATTGAGCTGGACGCAGAACAGCACAAGCTGTATCTGGCCGCCGTGGTGGACGCGCGGGAAAAGCTGCGCGCTGCCAAGCCCGAGGACAAAATGGCGGTGTTTGCGGTGCTCATGCGGCTGCGGCAGATCTGCTGCGACCCCCGCCTTGTGGCGGACAACTGGACCGGCGGCAGCGCCAAGCTGGACGCCTGCATGGAGCTGGTTACCGCCGCCGTGGAGGGCGGCCACCGCATCCTGCTGTTCAGCCAGTTCACCTCCATGCTGGATCTGCTGGCAAAGCGTCTGGACGAAGCAGGAGTGAGTCACTTCACCCTGCAGGGATCTACCCCCAAGCCGATGCGTGCGGAGCTGGTGCGCCGGTTCAACGCCGGGGAAGCGGGGGTGTTCCTGATCTCGCTGCGGGCCGGCGGCACCGGCCTGAACCTGACGGCGGCGGACATCGTGATCCACTACGACCCGTGGTGGAACGTGGCGGCCCAGAATCAGGCCACCGACCGCGCTTACCGCATCGGCCAGCAGAACCCGGTGCAGG
>CAVIXY010000032.1:0-20921 GCA_963646665.1 Bacteroides sp. CAG:545 | reverse complement strand
ATGATGAGGGTGTTGCAGTTGCGCACGTCGATGCCGGTCTCGATGAGGGTGGTGCACACCAGAATGTCGATCTCGCCGTTGAGCAGGTGCTGCCACACGGGGTTCAGCTCTTCCTCGGTCATTTTGCCGTGGGCGATGCCGATGCGGGCCCCGGGCACCATCTGGCTGACGTGGGCGGCACAGGCTTCGATGTTGTCCACCCGGTTGTGCAGGTAGTAGACCTGACCGCCCCGGGCCAGCTCCTTCTTCATGGCTTCGGCGAGGATAACGTCGTTGTATTCCAGCACGAAGGTCTCCACGGGCTGGCGCTCAATGGGCGGCTGCTCGATGGTGGAAAGGTCGCGGATGCCGCTCATGGCCATGTTCAGGGTGCGGGGGATGGGGGTGGCCGAAAGGGTGAGCATGTCCACCCCGATGAAATTTTCCTTGAGCTTTTCCTTGTGCTTGACGCCGAAGCGCTGTTCCTCGTCGATGATGACAAGGCCCAGGTCGTGGAACTTCACGTCCTTGGACAGCAGGCGGTGGGTGCCCACCACGATGTCCACCACACCGGACTGCAGGCCCTTGAGGGTCTCTTTCTGCTGCTTTGCAGTGCGGAAGCGGGACATCATCTCCACATGCACGGGGAAGGCCTCCATGCGGGAGAGGATGGTGTTGTAGTGCTGCCAGGCAAGCAATGTGGTGGGGGCCAGGATGGCGCACTGCTTGCCGCCCATGACACACTTGAACGCCGCCCGCAGGGCCACTTCGGTCTTGCCGACGCCCACGTCGCCGCACAGCAGCCGGTCCATGGGGTAGCCCTTTTCCATGTCCTTTTTGATCTCGGCGGTGGCGCTGAGCTGGTCATCGGTCTCATCGTAGTCAAAGCGGGTCTCAAAGTCCCGCTGCCAGTCGCCGTCCGGCGGGAAGGCGTAGCCCGTGGCCTGACGGCGGCGGGCGTAGAGCTCAATGAGCTCCTGGGCCATCTCCTCGGTGGCCTTTTTCACCTTGGCGCGGGTGCGCTGCCACTCGGCACCGCCCAGCTTTGCCAGCTTCACCTTTTCCTCGTCGCCGGGGGCAGTGTAGCGGCTCAGCAGGTCCAGCTGGGTGACGGGCACATACAGCACGTCCGAGCCGGAATACTGGATCTTCAGGTAGTCCTTGGTGGCACCCTGCACTTCCAGACGCTGGATGCCCGCGTACATGCCGATGCCCTGATTCTGGTGCACCACATAGTCACCGGGCTTGATGTCCGAAAGGCTGGACAGGGCGTTCTTGTTCTTCTTGCGCTTTTTGGCTTCGGCGGCGGTCTCTTCGTCCAGACCGTGCCGGCGGCTGGAAAGCACAGCCGCGTGGGCGAAGGGGAAGGTGCACCCGGCGGTCAGGTGGCCCGGCAGCACCTGCACGATGCCCTTGGCGGGGCGCACGTCCCGGCTCATGCTCACGGCATAGCCCTTGTCCGCCAGATCGCGGGTCAGGGCGGCGGCACCCTTGGGTGTGCCGGAGAACAGGGTGATGGCATACCCTTGGGCAATGAGGGGGTCAAGGTCTTCCCGCAGGGAAGCCAGGTCGCCGTTCCAGTTGGGGGCGGCATAGGCTTCGGCGTTGATGAGGTCTTTCAGCTTGAACTCGTTCATGCCGCGCAGGAAGTTCTCGCACAGCAGGGTGCTCTGCTTCTGGGCTGCTGCGGCAAGGTCGTCCATGGTCTGATAGAGCACATCCAGCCCCGGACAGAGCACGCCCTCTTCCAACAGACCGGTCAGCTCTTCGCTGCGGCGGAACTCGGTGGCTTTCTGGGCGTCCCGGATGCCGCCCACCTCATCGAGGATGAACAGCGGCGCGTCCAGATGATCCAGCAGCGTGGCCGGTTCCGGGTAGCGCAGACCGTAGTATTTGTCCATGGCTTCCGGCATCAGGCCGGAGTCCAGCTGGGCCAGGTCGGCTTCCATGGCCTTTTCCAGTGCGGTGCGGTGTTTGCCCCTGGCCTTTTTGATGGCGGCGCGCAGGGCTTCGGCGGTCTCGGAGGTGTCGCCGAACAGCACTTCACGGGCGGGGGAGAGATAGATCTTTTCCAGTGCAGTGTCCCGGCGCTGGGTGAGCAGGTCGAAGGACGAAATGGAGTCAATCTCGTCGTCCCAGTATTCCACACGGGCGGGCTGGCGCATGTCCGGCGCGTAGATGTCCACGATATCGCCGCGCACGCTGAACTGGCCGGGGCCGTCTACCTGGCTGCGCCGCACATACCCGGCGGCAAACAGCCGGGCCACAAGGCCCTCGCGGTTATACACCATGCCGGGCTTGAGGGTGAGGGTGTTCTTGAGGAATTCGTCCCGGGGCACGGTGTACTGCAGCAAGGCCTCAGCGGGCACGCAGACAGCGTTCAGCCGCCCGCCAGCCAGCGAGCCCAGCACCGAAAGGCGGCGGTACTCGTATTCACGGCCCGCGCCCTCCACCGGCCGCAGCATGAAGTCCCGGGGCGGGAACACGGCGGCGGAAAGCCCCAGCGCCTTGAGGTCGTCCGCAAAGTGGGTGGCCTCGGCTTCGCCGGGGGTCACGATACACAGCACGCGGCCAAGGTCTTTCTGCAAAGCGGCGTACAGCAGAGCGCGGCCTGCGGGCGGCAGGCCGAACAGCGCGGCAGGGCCGGGCTTTGCAAAGCTGGCCGCGATCTTTTCATATTCCGGTGTGGCTTTCAAAAGCGCTTCGTACATGGGAGACCTCCTTTCTTGGTAGAATAACGATTTGGAATTGCCGCCGCGTTTGCTTTGGCAATAATAGCGGAATAATTATTTTATTATTTGCAGCCAAGAAAAGCCTGCGGGCTTTTTGAAGCTGCTTTTTCACGATAGGAGTCGTAACGGTAAAATGTATCACAAAAATAAATGCCGTTTGAAGTTGCGTCCCCATTTGGTGAAAATGTGTTTGGAGCGGCAGCCGTCTGCCGGACAAACTCCTCCAGTCACGGCTTCGCCGTGCCAGCCCCCTCGGAGATGGGGCCTTTGGCAAAACCGAGACGCTTTCCTGCAAAAGATAAACTTTCCTGTACTGCCAAGGCCTCCCTCTTAGAGGGAGGTGGCATCGCGCAGCGATGACGGAAGGAGTTCATCCCCTTACCCGTTATATTTGCTCTGTGCCAGCCCCAGCTTCCCATCCATGATGAGCTTCGCGGCGGCTTCCAGATCGGGGTAACGGTCTGCGAGGGCCTTGGCGTCCTCTGCGGGGAACTTGCCCAGCACCCACGCGGCCAGATCATAGTCTGGGTGAGGCTTTGCGCCCACGCCGATGCGGATGCGGGGGAAGCCGTCTCCGCCCAGGCGGGCGATGATGCTCTTCAGGCCGTTGTGCCCGCCTGCGGAGCCCGAGGGACGGATGCGCAGCTTGCCGGGGTTCTGGGTGATGTCGTCGCACAGGACGATGACATGGTCGGCGGGGATCTTGAAAAAGCCCGCCATGGGGGCAATGGAGTCGCCCGAAAGGTTCATGTAGGTCAGAGGCTTCAGCAGCACGACCTTATGGCCCTCCACTTCGCCCTGGCCCCACAGACCCTGAAATTTGGTTTTGCTGACCGAAATGCCCCACTTGCCTGCCAGATAGTCCAGCGCGGCATAGCCTGCGTTGTGACGGGTGCCGTCGTACTTCGGCTCGGGGTTGCCCAGACCGGCGATCAGCCAGATGTCATTGGTGTTCATAGTGATGTGTTTTTCCTTTTCCTGATAAATTGTCCGATGCAAGTCATAAGTATAACATACGCGCGTGCAAAAAGATATACATTATAAGCGAAAAAGATGCACCTGCAAACAAAAACCGCCGCGCAGGACTACCCTGTGCAGCGGTTTGTATGCGTTCGGCGGGCAGTTATTTGCTCTGCTCGTCCTCCAGCTTCTTCTTTTTGGCGATGTAGGCTTCCATCTTGGGCTCGGCCCAGCCTTCCAGATTGGTCTGGCGTTCGCGGGCGATGCCCAGTGCCTGCGCGGGCACATCCTTGGTGATGGTGCTGCCGGCGGCAGTGTATGCGCCGTCGCCCACCTTCACGGGGGCCACGAGATTGGTGTTGCAGCCGATGAAGCAGTAGTCACCGATCGTGGTGCGGAACTTGTCCTTGCCGTCGTAGTTGCAGGTGACGGTGCCGCAGCCGAAGTTGCAGTATTTGCCCACGTCGCTGTCGCCGATGTAGGTCAGGTGGCTCACCGTGTTGCCGCGGGCAAAGTTGGAGTTTTTGGTCTCCACATAGGCGCCCAGATGCACGCCGTAGTCGGTGACTGTATTCACACGCACATGGGTGAAGGGGCCGATATTGTTGTGGGGGCCGATGTGGCTGCCGTAGATCTGGCTGGCGTTGACGGCGGTGCCCTCGTCGATGATGCTGTCCTCAATGAGGGTGTTGGGGCCGATGACGCAGCCTGCGCCGATGACCGTCTTGCCGCGCAGGATGGTGCCGGTCAGGATGACAGCGCCCGGTGCGATGACCACGTCCGGTGCGATCTGCACCGTGCGGCTGTCGATGATCACGCCGTTTGCGATATGCTGCAGCAGAATGGCCTCGCGGGCTGCCTCGGCAGCATCCAGCTGCTCACGCGCTGCGTTCAGTGCAGCAGAAGAAACGGAATTTTCCATGGATAAGATCTCCTCTCCGGCCTGCTTCGCGTGGCGGCAGGAGTTTCCCGGCAGACCCGGAAAAATGTTGCCGCTGCATCCGGTGATGCATACAACAGAAGCTATATGCCGACAAAAAAGAATGTTTGAAGTTTCAGGGATAGAAAGTTGTATCCAACAGACGGAGAAACCGCGTCAGAAAACGAAAAACCTCTCGAACTTTTTCCCATTTTATATTACCGGAAAACTTAGCAAAATTCAAGTGATTTGCATAAAAAATATCAATCAAATTCGGGATTTTGCACGGTGGAATCGGATGGATTTTCTGGTATAATAGTTTAGCATTCACTAAACAATGTTCATCGATTGAGTTTAAGACAAGGCAAACGATGAGACTGCGGCGCGCAGGTGCTGCGGTCAAAAATGGGAGGTAAACAACGCATGAGCAAAAAGTATCTGTACTACTTCAGCGAAGGCAATGATGCTTTCGGCGGCGACAAAGTCACCATGAAGAATACTCTGGGCGGCAAGGGCGCTGGTCTGGCAGAAATGACTGCAGCCGGCATGCCGGTCCCTCAGGGCTTCACCATCACCACTGATGCCTGCACCCAGTATTACGCAGACGGCCGTCAGATCAATGACGAGATCACTGCTGACATCTTCGAGCACGTCAAGGGCCTGGAAAAGATCACCGGCAAGACCTTCGGTGATAACGAGAACCCCCTGCTGGTCTCCGTCCGTTCCGGCGCACGTCAGTCCATGCCCGGCATGATGGACACCATCCTGAACCTGGGCCTGAACGATCAGGCTGTTGAGGGCCTGGCCAAGAAGACCAACAACCCCCGCTTTGCTTACGACTGCTACCGCCGCTTCGTGCAGATGTTCGCCGACGTCGTCATGATGGTCCCGAAGAGCCTGTTCGAGGTCGAGATCGATAAGATGAAGGAAGCTAAGGGCGTCAAGAACGACGTTGATCTGACTGCTGACGACCTGAAGGAACTGGTCGGCACCTTCAAGAAGATCTACGAAGAGAACGAGGGCAAGCCATTCCCCCAGGATCCCAAGGATCAGCTGATCGAGGCTGTCAAGGCCGTCTTCCGCAGCTGGGACAACCCCCGTGCAAATGTCTACCGTAAGATGAACGAGATCCCCTACGAGTGGGGCACCGCTGTCAACGTTCAGCAGATGGCATTCGGCAACTCCGGCGACCGTTCCGGCACCGGCGTCGCATTTACCCGTGACCCTGCCACCGGCGCTAAGAAGCTGATGGGCGAGTACCTGATCAATGCACAGGGCGAGGATGTCGTCGCAGGCGTGCGCACTCCTTCTCCCATCAGCCACCTGAAGGATCAGATGCCTGAGGTGTACGATCAGTTCGTTGAGATCGCAACCCGTCTGGAGAACTACTTCCGCGATATGCAGGATATGGAGTTCACCATTGAGGACGGCCACCTGTACATGCTGCAGACCCGTAACGGCAAGCGTACCGCTCAGGCTGCTCTGCAGATCGCATGCGACCTGGTGGATGAGGGCATGATCACCGAGCAGGAAGCTGTCCTGCGCGTGGAGCCCAAGCAGCTGGATACCCTGCTGCATCCCCAGTTCGACGCAGCTGCCCTGAAGGCTGCTGAAGTTGTCGGCAAGGGCCTGGCAGCTTCTCCTGGTTCTGCCTGCGGCCAGATCGTCTTCACTGCTGAGGAAGCAGAGGAGAAGGTCAAGTCTGGTGAGATGAAGAAGGTCGTTCTGGTTCGTCTGGAGACCTCTCCCGAGGATATCGTCGGTATGCAGGTTTCTCAGGGCATCCTGACCGTCCGCGGCGGCATGACCAGCCACGCAGCTGTCGTTGCCCGTGGTATGGGCACCTGCTGTGTCTCTGGCTGCGGCAATGACAACGAGGTCAAGATCGATGAGGAGGCTAAGACCTTCGAGATCAACGGCCACAAGTTCGTCGAGGGCGACTGGATCTCCATCGACGGTTCTACCGGCAACATCTACGGTGAGCAGATCGCTACCGTTGCAGCTACCGGCAACAAGAACTTCAACCGCTTCATGGGCTGGGCAGACGCAGCTCGTCAGCTGCTGGTCATGACCAACGCTGATAACCCGCGTGACGCACAGCAGGCAGTTGACCTGGGTGCTGAGGGTATCGGCCTGTGCCGTACCGAGCACATGTTCTTCGCTGAGGACCGCATCAAGGCTGTCCGTGAGATGATCTGCGCACGCACCGTTGAGGAGCGTGAGGCAGCTCTGGCCAAGGTCGAGCCGTTCCAGCAGGGTGACTTCGAGGCGATGTACCGCATCATGGGTGAGCGCCCGATGACCATCCGTTATCTGGATCCGCCTCTGCACGAGTTCCTGCCCACCAAGGACGAGGACATCCAGGAGCTGGCTGCCGATATGGGCATGACCTTCGATGACCTGAAGAACGTTGTTGCATCTCTGCACGAGTTCAACCCCATGATGGGTCACCGTGGCTGCCGTCTGGCTGTCACCTATCCCGAGATCGCAGCAATGCAGACCCGCGCTGTCATCAAGGCAGCCCTGAATGTCTCTGCTGAGACCGGCTACATGATCACCCCGCACATCATGATCCCGCTGGTTGGCGAGGTCAAGGAGCTGAAGTTCGTCAAGGACGTTGTGGTCAAGGTTGCTGACGAGCTGATTGCTGCTGCAGGCGTTGACATGAAGTACCAGGTTGGTACCATGATCGAGATCCCGCGTGCCGCTCTGACCGCTGGTGAGATCGCCAAGGAAGCTGAGTTCTTCAGCTTCGGCACCAACGACCTGACCCAGATGACCTTCGGCTTCAGCCGTGATGACGCCGCCAAGTTCCTGGGCGCTTACTACGAGAACAAGATCTACGAGAGCGATCCGTTCCAGCACCTGGATCAGGTTGGTGTTGGCAAGCTGGTCAAGATGGCTGCACATGACGGCCGCGAGACCCGTCCCGACCTGGGCCTGGGCATCTGCGGTGAGCATGGCGGCGATCCCACGAGCGTTGAGTTCTGCCACAATGTTGGTCTGGACTACGTCAGCTGCTCTCCCTTCCGTGTGCCTATCGCACGTCTGGCCGCCGCTCAGGCTGCCATCAAGAACCCCCGCAAGTAATTGCGTGAGCGCTTGAGAGTGTGCGAATAAAAAGCACCAAGAAAGCATCAAAGCCCCTCGGTTTCCGTTACAGGAAGCCGAGGGGCTTTTTGCTGCAAAAAAGAATGATTTTGACCTTTTGGGTGGTAAAAACGGTGGCGCTGCCAAAAAGGGAGGGCGGGTGCGTCAGGCCGTTTCTTCGCCGGTGGAATTTTCTGGCCCGAGCGTTTCCCCAACAACGGAGTAAGCGCCGGATGCCGTGCGGAAGATGCCGGTCAGGCTGCTGCCGGTCAGAACGCATTCGGCCTGATAGGGGATATGGGAGACGAGGGTTTGAATCTGCCCGGAAAAGGTGTACTGGCCGGTGGAAACGATCTGCCCGGAAAACGGATTTGCCCGGTGCAGAAAATGCAGCGTGCCCTGTAAAATGCTGCCCTGTTCGGTCCACGTGAGAGTCCCCCGGCGCATTCCGAGCTGGGTGGAGACCTGGATCTGATAACGGTGTTCTGTCATGAAAACGGCTTCTTTCTGTTAGAGTGTCTCCATGATAACAGAATCTTTGCCGCAGGAAAACCAACAAAACGGCCTGAATGGGGAAGATTGCACATCAGGAGCCGGTTGAGGGGGAGATTGGCTTGCCGTTCTGGCGGAGCACGGCGGGCAGAGTGGTCATCACGAACTGGGAAAGATACGCGATGGTGTTCTCCTTTTCCTCGGGGGTGTGGCTCTCGCGGAACCAGTTGACCAGAATGCCCGCAAACGCTTCGGTGTAGAGGTCCCGCAGAAAGCGGTGGTAGTCCGGCGAGATGGTGATGCCGCAGCTTTTACTGCACCGGTCGATGATGCCATCGGAAAGCTCGTAGAAGTCGTTGCAGAAAAAGCGCTTGAGTTCATCCCGCCCCATGCTGTCATAGGCACAGTTGAGGATGTGGGCGTTTTCCTCCACATAGTTCATCACAAACAGGATGGCATCGTGGTAGTTGGTGAGCAGGTCGAACTGCTTGATAACTTCCACCGTCTCCTGCTCCAGCGTCCACTTGAGCAGATCGTAGATGTCGGAAAAATGGTAGTAGAAGGTCTTGCGGTTTAAATCACACATCCCGATCAGGTCGTTCACCGTGATCTTGCGCAGGGGCTTGTGTTCCATCTGAGCTTTCAGCGCGGATGAAAGCGCCTTGCGGGTTTTCATGCTGGCTTCTTCGTGCTTCATGGCAAAAATCCTCCATTCGGAGTTTATTATACAGTTGTCCGGCAAACAAAACAAGGGACGAATGCGGACGATTGTCCGGTATTTGCTGGACAAAACAAGATTTTTGTCCATATTTGCACAAATGACCGGAAGTGACCATTTTATCTTTGGGTTGACTGAGTTATCCTATCCTTGTTGATTTTTAACATGGGAGGGAATGCCAATGAACGAACAAGCCGCACCGAAAAACGACCTGATGCACAAGCTGGCGCGTCAGATCGTGGAACGGCGCAACCTGATTTTTCTGATCGTGGTGATCCTGCTGATCTTTTCTGTTATTTCACAAAGCTGGGTCAGCGTTGAGAACGACCTGACCACTTATCTGCCGGAGACTTCGGGCACACGCTAGGCACTGGATGTGATGGACGAGCAGTTTACCACCTACGGCACGGCAGACGTGATGGTGGCAAACATCGGGCCGGAGCGCGCACAGGAACTGGCCGACCAGCTGGCTGAGCTGAAAGGCGTGCAGACGGTGGACTACGATGAAACATCGTCCCACTACAACAACGTGTCGGCGCTGTATTCCATCACCTTCGACTACCCGGAAGAGGACGAAGAGTGTCTGACAGCGCTGGACCGCGTCAAGGAATACCTGGCGGGCTACGACCTGTATGTATCCACCAGCCTTGGCGACACCGAGGCCGAGATCGTTGCACAAGAAGTCAACGTCATCATGGTGTACGTTGCCGTCATCGTGGTGGCCGTGCTGATCTTTACCTCGCAGACCTATGCCGAAATTCCGGTTCTGCTGCTCACCTTCGTGATCTCGATGGTGCTTAACAGCGGCACGAACTTCCTGTTCGGCACCATTTCCTTCGTGTCCAACTCCGTTACCAGCATTCTGCAGCTGGCACTGTCGCTGGATTACGCCATTATCTTCTCCAACCATTTCCGCGAAGAGCACGAGACCCTGCCGCTGAAGGAATTGGTCATCGAAGCACTGAGCAAGAGTATCCCGGAAATTTCGTCCAGCTGCCTGACCACCGTGGGTGGTCTGGTGGCCATGATGTTCATGCAGTTCAAGATCGGCCCGGATATGGCTATCTGCCTGATCAAGGCCATTGCCTACTCCATCCTGTCGGTGTTCCTGATCATGCCGGGTCTGTTGATGATCTTTGGACCCTGGATGGAAAAGACCGAGCACAAAAGCTTTGTGCCCAAGATCCCCTTCGTGGGCAAGTTTGCCTATAAGACCCGCAAGATCATCCCGCCGATCTTTCTGGTGGTGGTGGTCATTGCTTACCACTTCTCCAGTCTGTGCCCTTACGCTTACGGCCTGAACAGCATCAAGACGCCCAAGCTGAACGATGTGCAGGTTGCAAGCAACATGATCAAGGACAACTTTACATCCTCCAACTATGTGGCACTCGTCACGCCCAAGGCAGACTACAGCGTGGAAAAAGCCATGATCACAGAGCTGGAAAGCCACGACGAGGTGGACAGCACCAAGGGCCTTTCCAACATCGAAGCCATGGACGGCTACTGCCTGGAAGATAAGCTCACCGCCCGTCAGTTCTCGGAACTGGTGGGTCTGGACTACGAGCTGGCCCAGACTGTCTACGCGGCTTACGCTGCCGAGAATGATGAATACAACCAAATGATCGGCAGTTTTTCCAGCTATAGCGTGCCGCTGATGGATATGTTCCTCTACGTCTGCGATAAGCTGGATTCCGGCCTTGTGACGCTGGACGACGACCTGACCGAGACCCTGCACGACGCGCAGGAGCAGATGCTCAGCGGTAAGGCGCAGCTGCAGGGCGAGGATTATAACCGTATCCTGATCTACCTCAGCCCGGATCTGGAAGCCGGCCAGACGACCTACGACTTCACCGACGAGATCCAGCGCATTGCCCGCAAGTATTACCCGGAGGGCAACATCTATCTGGCCGGTGATGTGACCAGTGAATACGACTTCCAGAAGTCCTTTGCAATTGATAACAAGGTGGTCAGCATCGTGTCCATCCTGATCGTTCTGGTGGTTCTGCTGTTCACCTTCCAGTCGGCTGGTATGCCGCTGCTTCTGATCCTGGTCATTCAGGGTTCTATCTGGATCAACTTCTCGTTCCCCACCTTTACGGATTCGCCGCTGTTCTACCTGAGCTATCTGGTGGTCAGCTCCATCCAGATGGGTGCAAACATTGACTACGCTATTGTTATCGCCACCCGTTACAGTGAGCTGAAAGACAAGATGGACCACCAGCAGGCCATTATTGAAACGATGAACTTCGCATTCCCCACCATTCTCACATCCGGCACCATTCTGGCAACGGCAGGCATCCTGATCGGTCAGATGACCTCGCACGCCGCTATCGTTGGCATTGGCCAGAGCCTGGGCCGCGGCACCATCATCTCCATGATCCTGGTGCTGTTCGTGCTGCCGCAGATCCTGCTGCTGGGCGGCGGGCTGGTGGACAAAACGTCCTTCTCCATGCCGAAGGTCACGGCGCGTTCCAGCGTCAAGGGCCGTGTGCGTGTCAACGGCATCGTCAAGGGCGAGGTGCACGGCAGCGTTTCCGGCACGATGAATGCCATTGTGAACGGTGATGTGCAGCTGACCGTTCTTTCGGGCAATGTGACGCAGGAGGAAGAAGATGAACCAAAACAGTAAGCATCATGTGCGGGCGCTGAACCGTCTGGCAGCCTTGCTGCTGGCCGCAGCGTTTGTGTGGGCCGCTGCCCTGCCTGCCTTTGCAGAAGGGGAAGCAGCCGCCCAGAGCGACACCATTTATATCAACAGTACATCCGACCTGATCCGCTTTGCCCAGCGCTGTGCGGTGGACAGCTGGTCCAAAGGCAAGACCGTGATTTTGCAGGAGGACCTCTCCCTAAAAGATGTGGACTGGGAGCCAATTCCATCCTTCAGCGGTACCTTCCGCGGCAACAGCCATGAAATTCGTGATCTGGAGTTGGAAGGCTCCTACTCCCCGGCGGGCCTGTTCGCCGTGGTGGAAAAGGGGGCTGTGGTGGAGTCCCTGAGTGTGCAGGGCTGGGTGGCCCCCGGCGGTGAAAAAGGCACTGTGGGCGGCATCACCGGCCGCAACGATGACACCGGTGTGCTTGACCGCTGCACCTCCCGCAGCATCATTACCGGCAAGAGCTGCACCGGCGGCATCGCAGGCCAGAACTCCGGCTCCATCACCAGCTGCACCAATGTGGGCGCGGTGAATGCTGATTATCAGGATACTACCCTCAATCTGGACGGCCTGTCGGCAGATGTGCTCTCCTACATTGAACAGAAGGTTGATGCCAGCGCGGAACCCGTGGCGTCCAACGCCCCACCGACACCGGCGGCATCGCGGGCCGCTCTTCGGGTATGATTCTCACCAGCACCAACGCGGGCACCGCGGGCTACGAACATTTGGGCTATAATGTAGGCGGCATCGTGGGCCGTACCGATGGCTTTGTGTCCGGCTGCATCAATCAGGGCGCGGTCTATGGCCGCAAGGACGTGGGCGGCATTGCCGGTCAGGCAGAGCCGTACCTCGAACTGGACCTGTCCCAGAGCACGCTGGAAAAGCTGCGCACCGAGCTGGACAAGCTGCACGATGTGGTGGACGGCTCGGCAAATGAGATGGACAATTCTTCGTCCATCATCAGCAGCGACATGAACGCCCTGCAGGCGCAGATGAACACCGCCATCAGCGCGGCGCGTCAGCTGCAGGAGCAGGGAAGTGATTACATGGACACCGTGGCCGATGAGGTGGACCGTACCGGCGTACTGGTCAGCGATACGCTGGGCCGGATGGAGCCGGTGACGGACGCCGCCGAGCAGGCCATGCAGCAGGTGACGGACGCGCTGGACGAGCTGGAGTGGGTCGTCAGCGAAGCCGCTATGGAGATCGGCTACCTGTCCGAAGATCTGGACTACATCCGCAAGGCCGCCGGCCAGATGGGCGATGCCATGGACGACACCCAGAAGGGGCTGGAACTCATCGAGACCGGCCTGGAACAGCTGCAAGACGCCTACGACATGGGTGATGAATCCGCCGCCCAGGCAGCCATTGCAACGGCACTCAGCGGTTACAGCATGCTGCCCGCAGGCACGGGTGACGCGAATCTGCAGTCCGCTGTGCAGATGCTGAAAATTGCAAACAATGTTTTCAGTGCGGTGAGCGTGAGCAGCGGCATGAGCACCGAGATGAAGGCGGTCTCTGCCGGTCTGGGCCTGCTGCGCAGTGCAGCGCTGGTATCCGGCAGCGGCAGCAGTGAGCTGACGGCGGCTTCCCGTCAGGTAACAGCCGCCCTGCGCAATTTGTCCCGTCTGGCGGGCCAGATGAGCACGCTGGCCGGAAACGCTGCGGCAGCGGCCACCGCACAGGGCAGCGCCGAGCTGGCAAGCTCGCTCAGCACCATTTCCCGTGCCATCGGTGATATCGGGATCGACCTGGGCGACTTGGAAGACATCCTTACGGACCTCGGTTTCGACACCGGCGCACTGCAGGGCGGTGCCGACTCCATTCAGGCAGGCATTGGCAAGCTGGAAGATGCAACAGTACAGCTGCGGGATGCCACCGATGACCTGGAGACCGGCATCACCTGGCTGGAGCGGGATGGCTGGCTGGTCAGCTCCACGGTGAAGCGCCTTTCGAGCGCCATTGACACCCTGAAAGATGCCAGCTCGGGCGTTGTGGATGCACTGAGCCAGATGAAGGACATCGTGGGCTGGCTGAACGATCAGGACCCGGTGCACATGCCCCGGCCGGACTCCGCCCTGCAGGATACCACCAACACGCTGTTCGATGCAGTGGACGGCATGTCCAGCCAGATGAGCACGCTGAACCAGAACCTGAAGGGTGTCAGCGACCGGATGAGCAATCAGGTGCGCGCCATCAACGATCAGATACAGGTCGTCACCGGCCTGCTGCTGGACGCTGTGGAAGAGATCAGCGACCCGGGCAGCAAGACCGTGTTGGAGGATGACTCTGGGACCCTGACCGGCATGACCGATGGCCGCATTGAAAACTGCACCAACCGGGGCACCGTGCAGGCCGATGTGGACGTGGGCGGCATTGCAGGCGCCATGGCCGTGGAAAACCTGCTGGACCCCGAGGATGATACGCTGAACGAGAGCGGCTCTCTGCTGCGCACCGGCTACTCGGCCTTTGCTGTGGTGGACGGCTGCGTGAACGAAGCCGCGGTAGAGGGCAAAAAGGACGCCGTGGGCGGCATTGTGGGCCGCGTAGACATTGGCCTTGTGCAGAACTGCGAAGCCTACGGCGATGTGAGCGGTGCCGACCAGGTGGGCGGCATTGCAGGCGCAGCCAGTGCCAAGCTGAAAGACAACTGGGCCAAGTGCCGCCTGTCCGGCGAGAGCTTTGTGGGCGGCATTGTGGGCGAGGGCACCGACAGCCGCCTGACGGATGGCAGCTGCACCGTGGTGGACTGCCGTGCACTGGTGGATATCCTCGAAGCCGACCAGTTCGCGGGAGCCATCTCCGGCGGACAGGACGGCAGCTTTTCCGGCAACCTGTTCGTGTCCGACACTCTGCGCGGCATCGACCGCCTGAGCAAGGCCGGGCAGGCAGAACCCACCGACTACGAGACCCTGATCGCGCAGGAGAACACGCCCTGGCGGGTCAAGCAGATCACCGTGACCTTCAAGGACGAGGACCACGTTCTGGGCCGGGTGAATCTGAACTACGGCGATTCGCTGGATGAATCCGGATACCCGGAACTGCCCGCAAAAGAGGGCTGCGCTGCTCGCTGGAGCACCACCGAGCTGACCGATGTGCATCTGGACACGGTGGTGGAAGCGGTATATACCGATTACATCACGGCTCTTGCCAGCACCTTTGAGCGCGAGGACGGCCGGTCGGTCTTTTTTGCAAAAGGTCAGTTCGGCGACCGTGACAGCCTGACCGTCTCGATGCAGGATGCACCTGCAGAGCTGAAAAATGCAGTGGAAAGCTGGAATGTACAGATCCCGGATGACGGACTGGAAAGCCATACGCTGCGTTATCTGCCCACGGATACCAGCCAGAAGTACAAGGTGTATGCAAAGCAGGACGGCGCATGGAAGCAGCTGGATACCGAGACCATCGGCAGTTATCTTGCGTTCGAGGTGCCAGGCAGTGAAGCCGACCTTACGATCGTGCAGGCGAGCAGTATTCCGCTCTGGATCATCGCAGCTGCAGCGGCGGCTGTGGTGGTGCTGGCAGGCGGCATGGTTCTGATCCGGCATAAGAAAAAGGCACCGGTAAAGCAGGCGGAAGAGTAAGTACTCAGACCCTGTTATGATTCGTGCCTGGAACCGGGCTGGAGATGAAGTAAAAAACGAAAAATCCAAAATGGCGATTCACAGCTGCTCTGAACGCTTTGTGATTCCGGCACCCGCCCCGGTTTCCGTAATGGAAGCCGGGGCGGGTTTTCTCTTGCCGGCAGCGGAGCACCGGCAGTTTTTGGGTGATGCCGGAAAGACGCAAAAAAGCACCCCCTGCGGGCGGCGGGCCTGCAGGAGGTGCTTGGGATCATGGGGAACCGGGCCGGGCTGCAAAAACCCGGCGGGAAGGGTTACAGTGCGCGGGCAGCCAGGTTGCTGGAGAGCACGGCCTTCTGGATGTTGTACGGCTCGGCGCAGTCACCCACGGAGGTAACGGCAAAACCGGCAGCTTCCAGTTCCTGCGCAAGGCTGGTGTTCGGCACCATATCGTAGCATTCCACCACGCTGTCGCAGGAGATGGTACGCTCAAAGCCTGCATTGGTGGTAATGGTCAGTTCGCCGCCGTTCAGGCCCTTGACCGTGGCACCGTTCAGGATGTTGACGCCCTTGCTCCGCAGGTGCGGCAGCATGTAGGTGCGGAACCAGCCGGACTGGCCCTTGTCCAGATCGGCAGCTGCGCCGGAGTGGACGATGGTCACCTTTTTGCCGCGGGCAACCAGCCATGCGGCAAGGTCAATGGCCTGCACCGAGCCGCCCAGCATCACCACGTGCTCGCCCAGGTCGGAAGAGCCGAAAGCCTGCTCCGGGGTAAAGACGTTTGCGCCGGACAGCTTGCTTTCACGGGTGCCGCCCACAGCAACGATCACGGCATCCGGAGCCATTTCCTTGACGGCGGCTGCATCGACCTTGGTGCTCAGTTTGACTTCCACACCGTTGTTTTCCAGCTGGTGGTTGATGTAGGTGAGGTAATCGTCAAAGCGCTCGTGGTCGCCCTTGACGCCGCGGGCAAAGTTCAGCAGACCGCCGGTCTTATCCGAAGATTCACATAGGGTCACGCTGTGGCCGCGCTCGGCAGCAACACGGGCGGCTTCCATACCGGCAGGGCCTGCACCGATGACCAGCACATTCTTCTTAGAGGCAGCGGGCGTGGGGGTAAAGCCTTCCGGCATGGTGTCGGTGTAGGCGTTGAAGTAGGCTGCGTTCATGCGGCAGGAGGAGGGAACACGTGCCGGGCTGTTGTTGTCGTGGCAGTGCATACACTTCATGCAGGGGCGCACATCCTCGCGGCGGTGCTCCTTGATCTTGGTCACCAGCTCGGGGTCGCAGTTGAGCGGGCGGTTCATGAAGATCAGGTCCAGGTCGCCGCGCTCAATGGCATCGTTCAGGTAGTCCGGGCCAACGCGCAGGTCCATGTAGGCGGCGCAGCCAACGGGCACCTTGACGGCGGATTTGATCTCCTTGACGATGGGCAGGAAGGAGGCAAAGCCGGAGTGGCTGCCATCCACCATACCATTGAAGTTGGAGGTAAAGTCGAACTGCGTGCCGTAACCGGTCAGGCCGTCATAGCCCTCGGCAATGTGCTGGACATCCGGTGCCCAGATGTTCATTTCCTGGCCGTTGGCACCCACGCGCACCTGGATCCAGTCGGCACCGGCGCTCTCCAGGCACTTGGCGATCTCCTTGCCTTCTTCAATGGTGGTGAACAGCTCGTTGTCGCCCAGGGTGACATCGTTTTCTTCCACGCCGTTCATCAGGGCACCAACGGGGTAGTCGGCACCGTTGACATCCTTGATCTTCTCGATCATGCGGCGGAACAGGCGGGTGCGGTTTTCAAAGGACTGGGGGCCGTACTCGTCCTCGCGCTTGTTGATGCGGCGGGTCAGGAAGCCGTTCAGGCCATCGGCACTGGCACCCTTGATCTCGATGCAGTCAATGCCCATTTCCTTGGCGCGCTGTGCGGAGATGCCCACACGGTCGATGAAGGCGTCCAGCTCTTCAATGGTGGACTCGTTGATTTTCTCGTCCGGAACCGTGGGGGCAAGGCCGCCGTAGCAGATCTGCAGGCCGGTTTTGCCGCCTGCTGCGTGAATGCGGTCGATCAGCGGAGCCAGAGCGGCACGGGCTTCTTCCATGCCATCGGCCTCCAGCTTGTCGGGCAGCAGGCCGCAGGCGCTCACCACGCCGCCTGCAAAGATGTTCAGCGAAACGCCGTTTTCGGCCATGGTGCCGTACCATTCGGCAGCAACCTTTGCGTTGGTGCCGGTGCTGTCCTTCCACGGGCCGCTGCCGGCGGACTTGATGATGCGGTTGGGCAGAGTCATGGTGCCCAGCTTGACCTCAGAGAACACCGAAGCGCAGTCGCCCTCAAAGGAATCAAAGCTGTCGTCCTGCGGGTTCACCGGGGCGGGAGCGGCGGGCAGGCCCAGAGCCTGGGCGGTGCAGGCGTTGACACCGGCGCGGATGGCGTTGGTGCACAGGGTGGCACCGGTCACGCCGTCCACACCATCGGCCTTGCCGTTGGCCACAATGCTCTGGCAGTACTGCTCCATGGGGGAAGCCAGGGCCGTGAAGTAATCGGCGTGGGAAGAGTGCAGCACCTTATAGCTCACATCGGTCAGGGCGCTTTCGCTGAAGGTGCAGCTGACCTCTACACTGGCGAAAGAACTGCTCTGGATGCTGGTGTACGTACCGGCCTTGAAAAAGGCGGCAGGCGTGCTGCCTGTGGAAGCAGCGGCAGAAGTGGAGCCGGATGCGGCGGAACAGGCACTGAACATGCCCATGGCGGCCAGCCCGGCGGCACCGAAGGCACCGCCCTTCAGAAAGCTGCGGCGGGAAATGGAATTGCCCATAAGAAAATCCTCCTTTTTTTTTTCCTCTTGATGTTAAAATTATAACATATCAGAGAAGGCTCCCGGATTAAATGTACCCTAATCTGAATTAAGTTTCAATTAACGCAGGCGCAGTCCTTGGCATTTGCGCCGAAATGCGGTATCCTGAAGGGGAGGTGAGAGGATGAAAAAATATCGCGTGTGGGAGGCTGTGTGGATCGCGGCACTGATGGTGCTGCTGTTCTGGGCGCTGCTGCGCATCAACGCGGATTCTCCGCGGGTCCGCGTGGAAGAGGTGTCTGCGCAGAGCGTACCGGCCGACCGGCTGGTGCTGCTGGAAGGCGGCACGGTAAAAGCAAACGAATACGGCGGCGAAAGCCTGTATTTTACGCTGGAATGGCAGGGCGATGGCTGCCTGTTTCTGCCCAAGGCAAACCGGCACACTCTGCTGGTGAACGGGCAGGAATGGGATGAGCTGCAGGACAGCAAGCTGCGGCTGTTCCAGTTCCGGGACGCACCGGCGGCGGATGGCCGCTATGAGGTGGAGATCCGCAGTGCGGGCAAAACGCTGGACCGGTACGGCAGCTGCATCTACCTTGGCCCGCTGGCGGCGGTAAGCCAGTGCGTCAGCAGCCAGATCGTGAGCCGCTTTGTGGTAACGGGCATCTGCTTTTGCGTGCTGCTGTTTTCGGCGGTGCTCTATGCCTGGAAGCGCAGCGAGACCTATCTGTTCTGGCTGGCCCTTTACGCGGCGTGCATGATGCTGCGCACCCAGGATGCACTGGGCCTTGGCTTTTTGGTGGGAACGGACAGAGCCCTGTTCCAGGCGGCGGACCAGTTTGTGACGTCCAGCGCGGTGTTCCGGCTGATCTACACCATTCTGTCCGCCTGGCTGAATTATCAGGTGCTGCGGCATTTCCTCTCCGCAAAGCTGCTGGGGCATTCCATTATGCTTTACATCACCATAGCGGCCCTGATGCTGACGGCGGGCAGGGCGCTGACGGGCCGCAGCATGGCCTGGGAGCTGTTCTATTTTACGGTGCTGTATGCCTGCCAGATCCTCTGCATCCAGAAGGAGCAGAAGCTTTCGGCCATGGAGCAGAACACGCTTTCGGCGGCATGGGTGCTCACAGTGGTGTTCCAGATCTTTCACACCCTCAGCGGCTTCGGCGCGATCCCCAGCGGGGACGTGGGCCTGAAATTCCACATCCCGCCCATGGTCTCCTGCATTTACATCGTGGCCTTCTTTGTCATTGCCTGCCGCCGCTTTGCCATCAAGTTTCAGGAAGCGGACGAGCTGAACGCCCACCTGGAAGCCATTGTGGAGGAAAAAACGCGGGAGCAGAGCCGGTTCATCCGCAGTATGCTCCACAACCTGAAAACGCCGCTGTTTTCCCTGGTGGGCTATGCGGATATGGCTGCAGCCAGCCTGGACCAGCCCGCGCAGGCACAGCGTTTTCTGACCAAAGTGAGCGATAAGGCCCAGTACGTCAGCCGCCTGCTGGACCGGCTGTTCCTGCTGACCCAGATGGATGCCAACCAGGTGGTGTTCCAGCAGATGCCGGTGCGGCTGGAAGAGCTGCTGGAAACGGTGGCGGAAACGGCCCGGCTGAAGGGCAGAGAAAAAGACATCCAGGTGAGCCTTTCGGCGCAGCCGGATGCCTTTTGCATGGGAGACCCGCTGTATCTGCAGCAGGCCTTCCAGAATATTACAGACAATGCGGTGGAGCACATGGAGCAGAGCGGCAGGCTGGAGATATCCCTGCGCGGGGCCGGGGCGTGCTGGAACATCGCCTTTGCGGACGATGGCTGCGGCATTGCCATCGAGGACCTGCCCAGGATCTTTGAGCGCTATTATTCCAACCACCACGGCAAGCGCAATTCCTCGGGCCTGGGGCTGACCATTGCCAAGGAGATCGTGACGCACCACAACGGCAGCATTACGGTGGCAAGCCAGCCGGAAAAAGGCACGGTATTCACCATTCGTCTGCCCCGCCTGACAGAGACGGAAGAACCTTCAGGACACTGAAAAAATGTAGCCGTCCCGCATATGGGTGCGGATGTATTCCGGGCGGGAGGGGTCGGCTTCGATCTTCTGGCGCAGATGGGCAATGTGCACGAACAGCGTGCGCAGATCGCCCATGCTGGGCCGCTGCCAGACCGCGTTGTAAAGCTCATCAAAGGGGATGAAGCGGCCCGGGTGCTGCATGAAATAGCACAGCAGCTCGTATTCGGTGGGCGAAAGCGGCACCGGTGCGCCGTTTTTGGTCACGGTGTGCAGGGCTGTGTCCAGCTGCAGGGCACCTGCACACAGCACCGGCGCGCTGCCGGAGCGCGGCAGGGCATAGCGGCGCAGGTTGGCCTCGATGCGCGCCAGAAGCACCGGGGCCTGAAACGGCTTGATCAGGTAATCATCGCCGCCCATGTTCAGTGCGCGGATGACGGTTTCGTCATCGCTGAGGCAGCTGATGAAGATGATGGGGCAGAAGGTGATCCTGCGCAGCTCCTGGCACAGGCTCACGCCGTCCTGGTCCGGCAGCATGATGTCCAGCAGGATCAGGTCGTAGCGCCGCAGCGGCATCAGGGCCAGCGCTTCCTTGGCGCTGTGGGCTACGGTGACCCCGTAGCTGGGCTGTTTGAGCAGATAGAACTGCAGGATCTCACAAATTTCCAGATCGTCCTCGATCAGAAGGATCTGCGCCATGACGGAGGCTTCCTTTCTGTTTGATTTGATTGTATCATAGCAAAAGAACCGGCAAAAAGCAAGGCGCGGTCAACCGGGGAAAATGACTGCATAAATGTATATATTCTTGAAATTCATGAATATAATATTCTTTTTTCATAAAAGCTTGCGTTTTGCTGCAGACAGGTGTATGATAGGCTTCGTTGGCAGAAGATGCCGACAATCTTGGAAAGAGGGATTTGTGTGATGAATTTTAAGAAAATTGCAGCGGCGCTCAGCACTCTGGCGCTGATGGCCGTTGTGGTTCCCTCGGCGTTTGCCTGCACGGCACTGTATGTC
>CAVIXY010000031.1:0-21319 GCA_963646665.1 Bacteroides sp. CAG:545 | reverse complement strand
ATACGGAAGAAATCCGCGACTATCTGATGCCTGCCGTAGAATCGGCCTATCATACCTACGCCGAAACAACAGACGATGCCGGATTCACCGCTTCCCGCAGTCACCGGGCGTTTGGCGGCTTCTCCGCAGGAGGTACAACAACATGGACGGTGTTCCAGCATGGCCTTGACCGCTTTGAATATTTCATGCCGCTAAGCGGTGGTCTGACCTTGGGCGGAAATGGTTCCAGCGGAGAAGTTGCCGATGCACAGACCTTGGAGGATGTGGCGGTGGCTTCCGGCTACACCAAACAGGAATACTATATTTTCGCCGCAACGGGTACGCAAGACGTTGCATATCGCGGTCTGACTGCACAGATTGACGCGATGAAAACCCACCCGGAAGCGTTTGATTTTACCGACAGCGGTTTTGAAAGTGGAAATTTAATGTACTACACGGTACAGGGCAACCGCCACGATTACCAGTACACCTACGAATACGTCTACAATGGACTTCAACGGCTTTTCTGAAAAACGGAGGTATTTTCGATGAAGAAAATTTCAAGACGCAGCTTTATGAATGCGGCTTTTTCCAGTGCGGCCGCTTTGGGTCTTGCGGCCTGCGGTGCAAAGGCCGAAGCCAGCCGTTCCAGTGCAGAGCTGAGCCAGCCGTCTGAACCTGCTGCACAGCAAACAAACACAGGCGAAAGCGGAGATTTGGCTGCTGTGACTACGGCTGGCGGTTACGAAATCAAACTCTCTGAACTTGCGCACCAGACAAGCGGCGGAAACAATCCTGTGGTCTATTATACCCCGGTGATCGATTCGGATGCACTGATGGCCATTTACGATGCACTGGGGCGCACTCCGTCCGAAGGGGAACGTGTTGCTATCAAACTTCATACCGGCGAGGGAAGTGGCAGCTACAATCTCGACCCGCAGCTTGTCAAAGCACTGGTGCAAAGCGTAGACGGAACGATTGTAGAGTGTAACACCGCTTATGGCGGAAACCGTTCCACCACAGCGCAGCACATGCAGATAGCAGAGGAACACGGCTATACCGCGATTACAGACGTTGACATTATGGATGCCGATGGGGGAATGGAAATTCCTGTTGCCAATGGAACACACCTTAAATCTGACCTTGTGGGAAGACATCTGGCAAATTATGATTTCTGTATGGTTCTTTCCCACTTCAAAGGACACGCCATGGGTGGATTTGGTGGCGCACTGAAAAATATCTCCATCGGTATTGCGTCCGCTATGGGAAAATCCTTGATTCACAGCGGCGGCAAGGAGACCACCGGATTTGGTTGGAACACTCCTGCGGAAACCTTTACCGAATCTATGGCGGAAGCCGCGAGTGCAGTTTATAATTATTTTGGTGGCGGCGAAAAGATGGTGTTCATCAATGTGATGAATAATGTTTCCGTTGACTGTGACTGCAACGCCAATCCTGCCAAGCCGGATATGAAAGACGTTGGGATTCTGGCTTCCACAGACCCGGTGGCACTCGATCAGGCCTGTGTGGATTTTCTGCGGGCGGTGCCAGATGGTGCATCCGTTATCGCAAGAATGGAATCCCGCAGCGGTGAGCATATCCTTGACCATGCTGATGTGCTGGGATTTGGCAGCAGGACTTACGAACTGGTAAGCATTTGATGCGAAAAAGGGCAGAGTTCTCTAATTTTCAAGAGAACCCTGCCTTTTTGTGTACAAGCTGATTTTTAATCTTCTAACCCATGGCTCCCAGACACATTCTTCAAATATTCCTCCGGGTCTCCATTCAAAATCAAATCCGCGTAGCCCAGCGGGTCATTGTAGATAAGGTAATCCAATTCGGTCTGCTGTGCCATGGTCACATCCAGTGCGTCCTCAACCCCGGTGCAGTCAATGGAGATTTTTCTCCCATCACGGAACAACAGCTCTACGCAGCCGGTGTCCATGTTGAACTTGCAGGCTCTTTCATCGTACTTCATGTTCGTATCCTTTCTGCCTTACGGCACCTTTACAGTTGTAACTTTCGTTACACGGTTTTTCTGATAAGGTTTGGGACACACAGCCGTTTGGAACGAGCCGGAATTCTCATTTCCGAAGAAAACAAAAAATCCGAACCCTTCTCCTATCGAGAAAAAGTTCGGATTTTCTTTGTTAAGTGCGGATAAGAGGACTTGAACCTCCACCGAGTTGCCCCGATTAGAACCTGAATCTAACGCGTCTGCCAATTCCGCCATATCCGCATATTCTGTTGTGTTCGTGAGCCGTGTCGCTCGGAACGATAGTTATTATAACAGATATCCCGGAAATGTCAAGCGATTTCTGCAAACTTTTTTGACAAATTTTTGCGGCAAACTTGGTGCACTCCGCAGGGGGTTCGTGGGGCGCAAAATCCGGCAAAGTATGCTATAATAGAATCCACTGACAGGCTGCGGCCTGCACAAATAAAAAGGGGAAACTGATATGTTCAACATTCTGATCTTTCTGCTGGGCGCGGCCCTGATGTTTTACATGGCGCTGCGCAGCGTACGGGCGCGCAGACGGCTGTGCACCCAGGGCACCTGTGTGCAGGCCACGGTAACCGGAACGGTGCAGAGCCGGGATGGCGCAGCCTACGTGCTGGAATTTGCCACGGCCAGCGGCAGCCATCGGCTGCAATACCCCAAAACGGCCAAGGGCAAAGCCTTTGCCGAGGGCAGTGTGGTAACGCTGTACTACGATCCGGACGATCTGGAAAAAATGTACGTGGAAGGCGACCGGGCCGTGCTGGGGGCCGAGATCCTGTATGTCGGCATTGGTGTGGCACTGCTGGCGCTGATGATCGGCCAGCTGTAAAAGGAGAGCAAGAATGAAACTGGAACATTTTGGCATGGCCGAGCCGGGGGACTGCCGGCTGGTGTTCACGGCCAGCGCAGAGGAACTGGCTGCATCCATTGCGGCAGAACAGGCATCTCCGGATGCGCCGCAGGACGAAGAAGAACTGCTGACAGCTGCCGTGAACCGCACCATTCTGGAAGGCATTTCGGCGCTGGACGAGCAGCTTGTGAAAGCATACGGCGTTACGCCGGTGACCGACCCGGACTTTGAGCTGCTGGCTGTAAACCGGGCCGAGGGCTTCCGGGCCGGGGCGCAGTTCTACGCCCTGCCGCCGCTGGAACTGGGCCAGTACACCGGCTTTGTGCAGGCCATTGAGCCGCGGCCCATCCGTCAGCTGACCATTGAACTGGAGATCAATCGGAACCACGGCGCGGAAGAGCGCGCTGCCGATGCCGCCGGGAAAGCGGCCCTGCGCCAGCGTGTGGCCCGGCAGATCTACGCACAGCGCTGCGCGCAGGCCAGAGAGCGGGCGGAAAAAGAGCTGGTCTGGCAGCTGGGTCGTCAGGTGACAGGCCCTCTGCCCAAGCAGCTGGCGGCGGGCAACTACTTTGCCGAGCAGCGGCAGTTCAACCTGAGTCTGCAGGCCAACAACGTGAACTTTGATCAGTTCCTCAAGGTACGCGGGCAGACGGTGGAGCAGTTCCGCACCTGGCTGCATGAACAGGCAGACACCAAGCTGCGCAGCTGGCTGGGCCTGCTGCTGGTGGCGGAAAAAGAACACCTGCAGCCTGCAGAAGCCGAAGTGCAGGCCGCGCTGACCAACTGGAACGAGAAGCTGGACGGAGAACGAACCTTCCCCGCCAACGATGCCCGCAAGGTGCGCCAGCGGCTGGCGCGGGAAAAGGCGGCCGCCTTTGTGGTGGCGCATTCCACCCTGACCCCGCCGCCGGAAGAGCCTGTTGTGCAGGAATTGGCAAAAACGTGATACAAAAAGGAGAAAACTTTTGAAATATAACAAAACGACCTGGCTAAAGGACGGCAGGGCCTGTCTTTTGCGCAACGGCGATGCCGCCGATGGCGCCGATGTGCTGGCCGTGTTCAACCAAACCCACGCCGAAACGGATTACCTGCTGACCTACCCGGACGAGAACAGCATGACCGAAGAGCAGGAAAGCAGCTATCTGGCGGAAGCTGCCGCCAGCCCGAACGCCATTGAGATCTGCGCCACCGTAGACGGAAAGATCGTGGGCACCGCCGGTTTTTCCCCGGTGGGCAGTGCGGAAAAGCTCCGGCACCGGGCAGAGTTTGGCATTGCCATCCTGAACAGTTTCTGGGGCCTGGGCATTGGCTGGGCGCTGATGGATGCCTGTATCGACTGCGCCCGGCAGGCAGGTTATGCACAGCTGGAATTGGATGTGGTGGCCGAGAATACGGCGGCCATCACGCTTTATCAAACGTGCGGTTTTGTGGAGTACGGCCGCAACCCAAAAGGCTTCCGGTCCCGCACTGCAAGCTGGCAGACGCTGGTGCTGATGCGGAAAGAATTATAAAATAAAAAGTGGGAGATGCATTTGCATCTCCCACTTTTTTGATCGGATTCTCAGGTTTCCACGCCCTCAAACTGGCTGTTGTACAGCTTGGCGTAGAAGCCGTTTGCGGCCAGCAGCTCATCGTGATTGCCCTGTTCCACGATGTGGCCGTCCTTCATCACCAAGATGACATCGGCTTCACGGATGGTGGACAGGCGGTGTGCCACAATGAAACTGGTGCGGCCCTGCATCATGCGGGCAAAGGCAGCCTGAATGCGCACCTCGGTGCGGGTATCAATGGAGGAAGTGGCTTCGTCCAGGATCAGCATAGGCGGCAGGCACAGCATTACGCGGGCGATGCACAGCAGCTGCTTCTGGCCCTGGCTGATGTTGCCGCCGTCCTCGGCGATCACGGTGTCGTAGCCCTCGGGCAGGCGTCGGATGAAGCTGTCGGCATGAGCCGCTTTGGCGGCTGCCACCACTTCTTCCAAGCTGGCATCCGGCTTGCCGTAGGCAATGTTCTCGCGCACGGTACCGGCGCGCAGCCAGGTATCCTGCAGCACCATGCCGTAGCTGCCGCGCAGGGAAGCGCGGGTCACATCCCGGATGTCGGTGCCGGAGACCTTGATGCTGCCGCCGTTCACATCATAGAAGCGCATCAGCAGGTTGATCAGGGTGGTCTTGCCGCAGCCGGTGGGGCCGACAATGGCAATGCGCTGGCCGGGCTTCACATCCAGGGTCAGGCCCTCGATCAGCGGGCGGTCCGGAAGGTAGCGGAAGGAAACATCCTGCAGCTGCACATGGCCGTCCGGCTGCAGCACGGCGGCGTTCTCGGCTTCGGGCACCTGGTCCTCGGCGTCCAGCAGCTCGAACACGCGGGCGGCGCAGGCCAGAGCGTTCTGCAGCTCGGTAACCACGCCGGAAATCTCGTTGAAGGGTTTGGTGTACTGGTTGGCGTAGCTCAGGAACACGCTCAGCTGGCCGATGGTAATGCCGCCGCGCACGGTGTACAGCGCACCCACCAGGCCCACGCCTGCATACACAATGTTGTTCACAAAACGGGTGGCGGGGTTGGTCATGCTGGAAAAGAAGATGGCCTTCAGGCTCACGTCCTGCAGGCGGCCGTTCACCTCGTCAAAGGCTTCCAGGCTCTCGGCCTCGTGGCCAAAGGCCTGCACCACCTTCTGGCCTTCGATCATCTCGTTGACCAGGGCGGTCTGTTCACCGCGCACGGTGCTCTGGCCCTGGAAGTATTTGTAGCTGCGCTTGGCCAGGAAGCTTGCCACCACCAGGCTCAGCGGGGTGATGCACACCACCACCAGGGTGATGGGCACATTCTCGCTCAGCATGAACAGCAGGGTACCCAGAATGGTCAGAATGCCGCTGAACAGCTGGGTAAAGCCCATCAGCAGGCCGTCCGCAAAGGTATCCACATCGGCCACCATGCGGCTCACGATGTCGCCGGAGGGGTGGCTGTCCAGATACGAAAGCGGCAGGGTCTGGATCTTGCGCAGGGCTTCGTTGCGCAGGTCCCGGCTCACCGAGAAGGTGATGCGGTTGTTGCATACGCTCAGCAGCCACTGGGCAAAGGCGGCCACGGCAGCCACCACCAGCATCCGCACAATGATAGCGCCCACACCGGCAAAGTCCACCTGGCCCTTGCCCAGCATTTTGTCAATGGCGTCACCGCACAAAATGGGAATATACAGCTGGGCCGCCACGCTCACGGCGGCCACGATCAGGCTGCACACCACAAACAGGGAATAAGGCTTGATCTTATGCAGCACGCGGGTCAGGGTGGCCTTGCGCTGTTCCGGGGTCAGCTTTGTTTTTGCTTTTGCACTCATTTCTGCGCATCCCCTTTCTTGAACTGGCTCTCGTAGATCTCTTCATACACGGGGCAGCTCTGGCGCAGCTGGTCGTGGGTGCCAAGACCCACCAGCTTACCGTCATCCAGCACCAGGATCTGATCGGCGTGCTGCAGGCTGGCGGCGCGCTGGCTCACAATAAATACGGTCAGGTCTCCGGGCAGGGCAGCCAGGGCCTTGCGCAGGGCAGCGTCCGTGGCATAGTCCAGGGCGCTGGCACTGTCGTCCAGGATCAAAATATCCGGCTTGCCCACCAGGGCACGGGCAATGGTCAGGCGCTGCTTCTGGCCGCCGGACAGGTTGCGGCCGCCCTGCTCCACAGGCTCGTCCAGGCCAAGGGGCTTACCTTTGACAAATTCTGCCGCCTGGGCGGTTTCCAGTGCAGCCCACAGCTCGGCATCGGTGGCGTTCTTATTGCCCCACAGCAGGTTGGAGCGGATGGTGCCGCCAAACAGCTGGGCCTTCTGCATGACCACGTTCACCTTGCCGCGCAGCTCTTCGCGGGGGTAATCCGCTGCCGGGCGGCCCAGGATATCCACGGTGCCCTCGGTGGCATCGTAGAAGCGGGGGATCAGGTTCACCAGGCTGGACTTGCCGCTGCCGGTGCCGCCGATGACGCCAATGGTCTGGCCGCGCTTGGCGGTAAAGCTGATGTCGGTCAGGCTGGGTGCACCGGCCCCGGCGTAGGTCAGGGACACATGGTCAAAGTGCACGGCATCGCCGGCCTTGTCGGCAGACACTTCGCCCAGCACCTTGGCGGGGAAGGCCATGCCGGGTTGGGTGTCCAGCACAGCCTGCACGCGGCCCGCACAGGCCAGCGCCTTGCTGACCTGCACGATCAGGTTGGCCAGCTTGACCAGCTCCACCAGGATCTGATTCATATAGTTCACCAGTGCGATCACGTCACCGGAGGCCATGCCGCCAATATTGATCTCGATGCTGCCCACATACAGCAGCGCCACAATGGCAATGTTGATGATCACATAGGTCAGCGGACTCATCAGGACAGAGAGGTGGCCCACGTGCAGCTGCATCTTGGTCAGCAGGTCGTTGGCGTCCTCAAAGCGGTCAATTTCGCTCTGCTCCTTGTCAAAGGCGCGCACCACGCGCACGCCGGTCAGGTTCTCACGGGTCAGGCCCAGCACCCGGTCCAGCCGGGTCTGCACGGTCTTGTACAGCGGGCGGGTGATGACCATGACGCCGAACACCACCACGCTCAGCAGCGGAATGGCCACCACAAAGATCAGAGCTGCCTTGAAGTTGACCGTAAAGGCCATGATCATGGCGCCGAACACCACAAACGGGCTGCGCAGGAACAGGCGCAGGAACAGGTTCAGGCCGCTCTGTACCTGGTTCACATCGCTGGTCATGCGGGTGATCAGGGTGCTGGTGCCCAGGGTGTCCATCTCGGTAAAGCTCAGGGTCTGGATGTGCTCAAACAGCGCATGGCGCAGGGCCGTGGAGTACCCCACGGAAGCCTTGGCGGAAAAATACTGCGCTGTCAGGCTGCAGGCTAGGCCGATGACGGCCAGCCCCAGCAGGATGCCGCACCGCACCAGGATGTAGTGGAAATCGTGCGCCGCAATGCCGACATTCACAATGTCGGCCATGACCAGCGGCACAAACAGGTCAAAGGTCGCTTCCAGCATTTTGAAGAGCGGGGCCAGCACGCTTTCGCGCCGGTAGCCCTTCAAATAGCCCAGCATTTTGTTCAAGGCAGTTCTCCTTCTTTCGTACATTTATAATAAAATGGTTGCAATCTTACTCATTATAGCGCAGAAAGGGGCAAAAAGCTATAGGAAAAGAGCAAAAGCCTTCCCCGTTGAGAAATTGTGCAAAACCTGTTATACTGATACAAATAACAGAAACTGGAAGTATGGTGAGCACAATGGCAAGAAGAACAGACGGCGGCATCCGGTTCCGCCCGGTGGGCCGCAGGCAGACCCGCGCAGCGCTGCGTTACAGCCCCAACGGCACCGGCTGCCCGGCCATCGAACAGGCCGTGGAACGGCTGTATCAGGGGCAGAGCGAGGAGACGTTCTGGACCCTGATGAGCGCGCTGAATTATGCGCTGGAACTGGAGACCCACGTGCTGGTGCCGCTGCAGGCAGCTGCCACGGTGCACCCGGCCCCCGCTCCGTGGGTCGAGCATCCGGTGCCGGCCCAAAAGGCGGAAGGACTGCCCCTGTGGACCCTGAAAAACGGCAAAGGCCGCACCTGGCTGCCGCTGTTCACGTCCGGTGCCGCTGCCCGTGCAGACCGCAGCACCGCCGCACGGCCCATGGCGGACTACCCCCTGCAGGATGCCATGGAGCTGGCACTGAGCACGCCGGGCATTGACGGGGTGGTGATCGACCCCTGGACCCGGTCGGCCACCCTGGATGGGGCACTGCTCAACGGCCTGCTCCATGCAGGCCACACCCCGGAGGAACCCGGCGGGGAAAAAATCGAGGAAGGCCGTGCCGCCGCCCAGGCAGGGGACTGGCCCGCCGCCGCCGAGTGCTTTGACAAGGCAGCCGAATCCGGCAACGCCATGGCGGTCTCGCTGCTGGCCGACTGCATGTACCGCGGGCGCGGCGTGGTGCAGGACCGCACCCGGGCCAGAGGGCTGTGGAATGCCGCCGCCGAGCAGGGCGAGCCGCTGGCACTGGTGTCGCTGGGCGAAGATCTGGCGGCCCGGGGCGAAAACGGCAAGGCGCTGCTGTATTTCCGCCGCGCGCGGCAGAGTGCACAGGCTTTGCCGGACATTGATTATACACCCCGCATCTGCCTGCGCATTGCCCAGGCAGAAACCCGCTACACCTCGGTGAAAAAGGCGCTGGCACTGGCGGCGGAAGCCGAACAGGGCTTTGCCATTCAGGCGCGGGAGGGTGAGCCGGACGCCGCCCAGCGGCTGGAAGAAGCCCGGCAGCTGACCCGGGAACTGACCAGCACGCCGCCGCAGAATACGGCCTATAACATAGAATCTTTACAATTGGACTAAAAAAACGTCATACGGATACGGTAAGATAAGCAGGAAAGAAATTTTGCCCAGCGCAGGATGCGGGCAGAGCAGTTGGAGAGGAAACAAGAATGAGCAAAGTGATCGGCATTGATCTGGGAACGACCAATTCCTGTGTGGCAGTGGTAGAAGGCGGCAAGCCGGTGGTCATCACCAACGCGGAGGGCGAGCGCACCACCCCCAGCGTGGTGGCATTTACCAAGGACGGTGAGCGGCTGGTGGGCGGCGCGGCCAAGCGCCAGATCGCAACCAACTCCGGGCGCACGGTGTCCAGCATCAAGCGCCACATGGGCAGCGATTACCGCGTGCACATTGACGGCAAGGACCTGACCCCGCAGGAGATCAGCGCCATGATCCTGGCCAAGATCCGCCGGGATGCCGAGAGCTACCTGGGGGAACCAGTGACCGAGGCCGTGATCACGGTGCCGGCTTACTTTGACGACAGCCAGCGCAAGGCCACCCAGGACGCAGGCCGCATTGCAGGCCTGAACGTGCTGCGCATCATCAACGAACCCACTGCCGCGGCTGTGGCCTACGGCCTGGACAACGAAGCACCGCAGAAAATTTTGGTGTACGACCTGGGCGGCGGCACCTTTGACGTGTCCATCATTGAAATTGAGGACGGCACCTTTACGGTGCTGGCCACCGGCGGCGACACCCACCTGGGCGGCGATGATTTTGACGAGCGCATTGTGGAATACGCTGTGGCTGAGTTCAAAAAGTCGGACCGCATTGATCTGACCCGCGACCCCGCTGCCATGGGCCGCCTGAAGGAAGAAGCCGAAAAGGCCAAAAAGGAGCTGTCCAGTGCGCCGTCTGCTCAACTGAACCTGCCCTTTATTGCTGTGGGCAAGGATGGCCCCCACCACCTGGATATTTCCATCTCCCGTCCGCAGTTTGAGATGATGACCGGCGACCTGCTGTCCCGCACCGTTACCCCGGTGCAGAACGCACTGCGAGATGCCGGCATCTCCGCCAGCCAGCTGGGCAAGGTGCTGCTGGTGGGCGGCAGCACCCGGATGCCTGCTGTGGAGCGTCAGGTGCGGGAGCTGCTGGGCTGCGAGCCGAGCCACAGCCTGAACCCGGACGAGTGCGTGGCCATGGGCGCCGCCGTGCAGGGCGGCCTGCTGCAGGGCGGCGGTAAGCTGGCCGGTGCCACCGGTGCGGCGGCCCAGGGCCTGGTGCTGATGGACGTGACCCCGCTGACCCTGTCCATTGAGACGCTGGGCGGTGTGGCCACCCCGCTGATCACCCGCAACAGCATGATCCCCACCCGCAAGAGCCAGATCTTTACCACGGCCCGCCCCATGCAGACCAGTGTGGAGATCAACGTGCTGCAGGGTGAGCGCCACTTTGCACGGGATAACAAATCTCTGGGCAAGTTCAAGCTCAACGGCATCCGGGCCAGCTTTTCTTCCAAGCCGCAGATCGAGGTGACCTTTGACATTGACGTGAACGGCGTGGTCAAGGTATCCGCCAAGGACCTGGGCACCGGCCGGGAGCAGAACATCACCATCACCGGCAGCACGAACCTGTCTGAGAACGAGATCCAGCGCGCCATGGCAGATGCAGCCGCCTACGAGGCTGAGGACAGCCGCCGCAAGGAGCGGCTGGACCTGCACAACCAGGCAGAGGTGCTGGCCTACAAGGTGGACGAGGCACTTTCCAAGTGCAAGAAGGAACTGGACAAGGATGAGAAGAACCGCGTCAAGACCGATCTTGCCAACCTGCGCCGCTGCCTGCGCAAGGATAAGCCCGAAAAGATGAACGAGACCGAGGAAGCAGCCCTGCGCCAGGCCAAGAGCCAGCTGGAAGAAAGCGCCAACCACCTGATGGTGCTTTACTCCAGCGAGCAGGGCAGCAGCGATAACGGGGAAAATAACCTGTAATTTTATTTAGCAGCATCAGCAGGTCAGCCGATAGCTTTCCACGCAAATGCATACGGGTTGCGGCACCCAGCATCTGCTTCGCTATCGCTTGCATCTTGCTGGCCGCTGCCCCAACAGCTCCTCCCTGTTATTCCCCTTTTTGGCTCTGCCATCTTCCCCCGGCCGGGGGAAGTCTTTGCCACTGGCGGCGGTCATTGCTGTTGCAGGCCATTCCATCGCCCGCCCTATTGCCTGGCGGCAACAGGGGCCCACCCCAGCGGATCATTTGCTTTGGAAACTATCTGCTGTCCTGCATCCCAAGAACAACAAAACCCTCCGCTGTTTTTGCACGGCGGAGGGTTTTCTATGTGGAAAAGTGTTACAGCATTTTGGACAGGAAGGCCTTCAGGCGCGGGTGCTTGGGATTGCTGAACAGCTCCTGCGGCGGTTCGTCCTCCTGGATCTTGCCCTCATCAATGAAGATGACGCGGTTGGATACCTCGCGGGCAAAGCCCATCTCGTGGGTGACCACCAGCATGGTGATGCCGGTGTGGGCCAGTTCCTTCATCAGTTCCAGCACTTCGCCCACCATCTCGGGGTCTAGGGCGCTGGTAGGCTCATCGAACAGGATCACGTCCGGGTCCATGGCCAGGGCGCGTGCAATGGCAATGCGCTGCTGCTGGCCGCCGGAAAGGCTGCGGGGGTAGGCATTGGCCTTGTCGGCCAGGCCCACACGGGCCAGCAGTTCATCGGCACGCTTGGAAATGGCTTCCTTGTCCTTGAGCTTGAGCAGGTTGGGGGCCAGTTCCAGGTTCTTTTTCACGGTCAGGTGCGGGAAGAGGTTGAAGTGCTGGAACACCATGCCCATCTTCTGGCGCACAGCGTCAATGTGGGCTTCGTCCACCTCGGTGCCTTCAAACTTGATGCTGCCGCCGGTGGGGATCTCCAGCCGGTTCAGGCAGCGCAGAAAGGTGGACTTGCCGCAGCCGGAAGGGCCGATCAGGCACACCACATCACCGCGGTAGATGTCGATGTCAATGCCCTTCAGCACGTCCAGGGTGGGGGTGGGCTGCTTTGCGCCCTTGCGCTTTTCGCCGCCATAGGTCTTGGTCAGACCGCGGACTTCCAGAATTTTATCGGTCACTTTGTGCCAGCCTCCTCTCAAACTTTGCCAGCAGCTGGGTGAACAGCATGACCAGCACCAGGTAGATCAGTGCAACGCCCAGCAGCGGGAACATGGCCTCGTAGGTGCGGTTCATAATGCCCTGTGCGGCATACAGCAGCTCCTTGCCGCCAATAGTGGTGATCAGGGAGGTGTCCTTCAGCAGGATGATGAACTCGTTGCCCAAGGCAGGTAGCACCGCGCGGATGGCCTGCGGAATGATGATAACCACCATGGTGGTCATATAGTTCAGGCCCAGGCTGCGGCCGGCTTCCATCTGGCCGGGGTCCACAGCCATCAGGCCGCCGCGGATGATCTCGGACACATAGGCACCGGAGTTGATGCCCAGCGCCAGCGCACCCACCATGGTGAAGTTGCGGCTGTTGGCAAAAATGACCATGCTCATGATCAGCAGCTGCACCATCATGGGCGTGCCGCGGATGATGGTGGTGTACACCTGGCACACGGCATTGAAGAAGCCCAGCACCGGATTCCGGCGGCCCGGGCGCTGCTGGTCGTGGGCCACACGCACCAGCGCCACCACGCTGCCCAGCACGATGCCCAGCGCCAGTGCCAGCGCGGTGACCAGCAGGGTGGTGCCTACACCCTTGATGTACTGCGTCCAGCGGTCGCTCAGGATAAAGGCCTGATAAAACTTGAAAAAGAACTCCTGCCCGAAGTTCAGCTTGGTGCCGCTGTTGAGCAGCTCTTTGAGCAGTTCGTATTGCGCAGCCATTCGCATCCTCGCTTTCCGATTTTGTTAACGTTTTGTAACCACTTATTTCCATAAAAGGGGAGGCGTCCCAGTTGGGAATGCCTCCCCGTGGTTTTGATACAGCAGCTGATTATTCAGCAGTGATGTACTTGTCCACGATGGACTGCAGGGTGCCGTCCTCGGTCAGCTCCTTCAGAGCCTCGTTGATGGCGTCTTCCAGAGAAGAACCCTTTGCCAGGCCGATGGCGTAATCTTCCTCAGCATAGCTGGTGTCCAGGATCTTCAGGCCGGGGTTGGCGGCCACGAACTCCTTGGCAGGAGCGTTGTCGATGACAACAGCATCCACCTGGCCGTTGTTCAGGGCCTGCACAGCGGTCAGACCGTTGTCGTAAGCCACCACGGCGTCATCGCCGAAGTCATCGGAGCAATAGATGTAGCCGGTGGTGCCGCGCTGGGTGCCGATCTTCTTACCGGCCAGATCGTCCGGAGAAGCAATGTCGGAGCCTTCGGGCACGATGATGGACTGGATACCGGTGGCGTAGCTGTCAGAGAAGTCCATCACAGCCTTGCGCTCATCGGTCACGGTCACGCCAGCCATCACGATGTCGGCCTTGCCCTGCTGCACGCTCAGCAGCGCAGCGTCAAAGTCCATATCATCAACCTGCAGCTCCAGGCCCAGCTTGTCGGCAATGGCCTGTGCGGTCTCAATGTCGATGCCCTCGAACTCGCCGGCATCAGTGGTCATCTCATACGGAGGGAAGGCGGCGTTGGTGGCCATGGTCAGCTTGCCGGCTTCCACAGTGGTCAGCTCAGCAGCAGCGGAGCTGGAAGCAGCCTCGGAAGAAGCAGCGGCGCTGCTTGCCACGGAGGAAGCAGTGCTGGAAGCGGAAGAACCGCCGCATGCGGTCAGAGCCAGAGCGGCAACGGACAGGCCTGCAGCTGCCAGGAAGCTGCGACGAGAGATCTTTTTCATATTCAAACACTCCTCAAATGGTTTGTATAATTTTGCAGCCGCCGGAAGGATGCGAATCATCGAAAATTCCAGCGAACGGACTTAGTATAGATTGTACAAAACCAAAAGTCAATAGTTGTGCAAAAAATCGGTTGAATTGAAACCGATTTGCAAACATTTATGCAAATATCTGCGCAGGAGTACTGTATATATGCACGGCGAATGAGGGCAGGCCATCGGGGAGCTTTCTCCGCGAATAGCCCGGGACTCCAGTCCCGCCCCAGTGCTTGCGCACCGGGGCCCCACCTCCAGGACATTCGCCGGAGAAACTCCCCACCGTCCTGCCGGGAAGATACATCTATCCGGGCCTGCGGGCAGGGAGTTTCTCTGAGGACCGTCCGGAGGGTGGGCCCCTGCTGCCGTAGGCAGTAGGGCGGGGGATGGAATGCCCCGAATCGTGTCCGAAGAGAAAGCTACCGGCTCACAGGCTCATAGGCGTTTATACACTGCGGCTCAGCTCTTCCGCACTGCGCTTGGGCACGCAGTAGTCGCGGTTTTCGTCCAGATAATATTGAATGCCGGTCTCCTTGGTCATGGGTACGACCCGCGCCGCATGGGCGGGGTAGCCAAAGGCCACCATGTAGGCCAGCTGCAGCGGCTCCTCAATACCCAGCAGCTCGGTCAGGGCGGGCTTGTTGATAGCACCCAGAATGCAGCTGCCCACGCCTTTGTCCCAGGCGGCCAGGGTCATGTTGGCCAGTGCAATGCCAATGTCGGTGGAAAGATTGCCGGAAACAGAAGAATCCTGCAGCACTGCCGCGTACAGGGTGGGCTGCTCCCCGGCTTTGGGCGTACCCTGCTCCGGGGGCAGATACGCCGCCCACTTGACCAGCGGCTGCACCCGGGCTACCATTTCCGGGCTTTGCACCATTATCAGGCGCACGGCCTGCCGGTTGGCCCCGGAGGAAGAAAGCCGCAAAGCTTCCACAATGTCGCTTACCACGTCCTGCGGCACCGGCTTTTGGGTAAAGCGGCGGTAGGTGCGGCGTGTGCGCAGAGAATCCAGAACAGACATGGGTTACACTCCTTTTCCGTTTCGTTTTTGGGGGATGGGCACACTGAGCACCAGCGAGATGCCCACGGCCAGCGCTACGGCAATTTTAAAAGTGTTGATGCCGTGGGAAAGCGCCAGCGCATTGTTGCCCTGAATAAAATAATAAGCGGTGTAATAAATGCTGGCACCCGGCACCAGCGGGAAAATGCCGGACAGCAAAAACACCGTGACGGGTGTTTTGAGCACTACGGCAAACACGCGGGTGAGAATGGTCAGCGGGATCACGGCCAGCAGGCTGGCGGCGGCGCTGTCGGCCCCCAGCATGGTCAGCAGTTCGTACACGAACCAGCCCATGGCACCCACCAGGGCGCAATAGGGCAGGCTCTTGCGGGGGCAGGCAAACAAAATGGCAAAGCTCAGGGTGCCGGCTCCGGCCAGAAAGAACTGCGCAACCAGTTCCCCGATCTGCGTACTGGTAAGGCTCATGCAACAACCACCCCCGTCAACATGGTAAACAAACTCAGCACCAGGCCGGTGCCAATGGCAATGCTGGCGGCTACCAGCAGCGCATCAATCATGCGGATGGTGCCGGACAGATAATCGCCGTGCACAAAATCCCGGATGCCCATGGTAAAGGCAATGCCCGGGGTCAGGATCATCAATGTGCCAATGATGGCCTGGCTGGCAGAGGTGCGCAGCACCTGGCACAGCAGGATGCACACCAGGGTGATCAGTGCAGCGCAGCTGATCTTTTTGAACCCGCCCGGCAGCCCGTGCCGTTCACACAGCAGCAGGTAGCCGCTGGCCACAAAGCCGGCGGCGGCAGCGGCCAATGCGGAGCGCAAAGTGCCGCCAAAGATCATGGCAAAGCAGAACGCTCCTCCCAGGCCGGAAACCAGCTGCACCCAATCCTTGGGGAAGGGGATGCGCTGGGCCTCGGCCAGGCGGCACTCGGCTTCGTCCAGGGTCATGGAGGTCTGGGCGATCTCGCGGGAAAGGGCGTTGACGGCGGCCACCCGCCCCAGGTGGGTGGTACGCACCGGAACATTGCGCACTTCGCTGATCTCTGCAGTGCCTGCGCTGGCAAAAATGCCGTTGGTCAACACATAAACGTGAAATTCCCGCAGGTGAAAGCTGCGGGCCATGATCTCCATGGTCTGCTCCACCCGGAACACTTCGGCACCGTTTTCCAGCAGGGTCTGCCCTGCCGCCATGATAAAATCCATAATGCGGCGGCGCAGCTCTTCATCGGGAAAAGATTCTCTGCCACTCATTGGCTGGTCTCCTTGCAAAAATACTTCAATCTATTTTAACATGCCGCTTTTCGCTGCACAAGATGGAAATGGTCAGACTTGACAAAGCAGAAAAAAATTACTATACTACAAACAGAAGGGGCGCCGACTGCAAGGGTCAGCTTTCCATCCCGTTAGTCAAAAGATTGACCGTTCAGTTTGGTAGGCTGGTGGCGGTCAATCTTTTTTGTTGCCTTTCTCTTGTTTCTGAAAAAACGTTATAACCTCAAAGGTCAGCCGGATGACTTCCACGATCAGCGTGAGCAGACCAAAGTCCAATTCCCTACCAAAAAACTTCGTTTTAGGTGTTGACAAATCTGCCGGAGTGGATTAGAATAAATGCAATATCACAAAAATGGCTGTGAAGAGAAGAGTAGGCCTTCGCATTGATCCTTACCAGAAAGCCCGGGCGATGGAAAAGGGCAGGAAACAGGAAGCTGAAAATGGTCTCGGAGCTGTGCGGGCGAGGTGCATGAGCGCTAAGTTCGCAACGGGATGCGCCCGTTACAGCGTCCGGCTGTATGCAGCAGCGGCTGCCGCAGCATCGAGGCTCTGCCTGTGAGGGCAGGGTAAACCAAGGTGGTACCACGGAAGATGTTATGCCTCCGTCCTTGCTGAGCGTCTGGCTCGGAAGGACGGAGGCTTTTTTCTTCCGTTCAGGCTGCGCACGGAATGTGCCGTGCGGGCCGCTTGTACATTATTAAAATAGAGAGGGATTTTTACTATGATTACTCGTCGCGATTTTCTGAAGGTTACCGGTGTGGCTGCCGCTGCTGCAGCCCTGACTGCCTGCGGTGGTTCTTCTTCCACTGCATCTTCTGCTGCTTCCAGCACGGCCGCTTCTTCTGAGGCAGCATCTGCTGTGGCAAAGCTGGACAAGGTGAAGGTGGCTGTGCCCAACGATACCACCAACGAAGCCCGTGCCCTGACCCTGCTGGAGAAGAACGGCTTCTTCAAGCTGAAGGCTGATGCAGGCTTGACCGCCACCGCAAAGGACATTGAGGAGAACCCCTTGAATGTTTCCGTTGATGAGGTGGAGGCTGCTCAGGTACCCAATGTCCTGCAGGACGAGGACTATGCTGTGATCAACTCCAACTACGCCATCTCTGCCGGTCTGGACCCCATGACCGATGCACTGGCTATGGAGGATGGCACCTCTGCTTACGTCAATGTGCTGGTGTGCAAGGAAGGCAACGAGAACGAGCCGAAGATCAAGGCCCTGGTGGCTGCCCTGCAGAGCCAGAAGGTGAAGGACTTTATGGACGAGAACTACAAGGGCGCTGTGGTGTCCGTTGTGGAGAACCCCACCGATGGTTACGATTCTTCTGTGGACTACGATGCCCTGAACGGCGAGACCGTGAGCTGCGCCGCTACCCCGGCCCCCCACTGCGAAGTGCTGGAGATCTGCAAGGACATCCTGGCTGAAAAGGGCATCACCCTGGACATTCAGGAGTACGATGACTACATCATCCCCAACAACGTTGTGGAAGATGGCACCGTTGATACCAACTACTTCCAGCATCAGCCGTACCTGGACGACTTCAATGCAGAGCATGGCACCCACCTGGTGACCGTTGCCGGCATCCATGTGGAGCCCATGGGCATTTACGGCGGCAAGCAGGACAGCCTGGCACCGATCGAGGGCTAAGCTAAAAAGGAGCAATTTCTGTGATCGAGATCAAACACCTTTCCAAAACCTTCCAGATGAAGGACGGCGCGGTAAACGCGCTGCACGACATCAACCTGACCATCCCCGATGGCTCCATTTACGGCATCATCGGCATGTCCGGTGCGGGCAAATCCACGCTGGTGCGCTGCATCAACCTGCTGGAGCGCCCTACCGAGGGCAGCGTTGTGATTGACGGCACTGCCATGGAGACCCTGAATGCGGCCCAGCTGCGGGAGCGCCGCCGGGAGATCACCATGATCTTCCAGCAGTTCAACCTGCTCATGCAGCGCAGCTGCCTGCGGAACATCTGCTTCCCCATGGAGCTGGCCGGTGTGAAGAAGGCTGATGCCGAAAAACGTGCCCGGGAGCTGCTGGAAATGGTGGGCCTGCCCGACAAGGCCAACGCCTACCCGGCACAGCTGTCCGGCGGCCAGAAACAGCGCATTGCCATTGCGCGTGCGCTGGCCACCAACCCCAAGGTGTTGCTGTGCGATGAAGCCACCAGCGCCCTGGACCCCAACACCACCCACTCCATCCTGACCCTGATCAAGGACATCAACAAGAAGCTGGGCATCACCGTGGTGGTCATTACCCATCAGATGAGCGTGGTGGAGGAGATCTGCGACAGCGTGGCCATTCTGGATAGCGGCGTGGTTGTGGAACAGGGCTCGGTTGCAGAGATCTTTGCCAACCCCAAAACGGCAGCAGCCCGGCGGCTGGTGGCTCCCAACGGCGGCAGCGCCGCACGGGATCTTTCCAGCTTTGCACCGGACGATCATGTGGTGCGCGTGACCTTCAACGGTTCCTCCACTGCAAAGCCGCTGGTGGCAAGCCTTGCAGCAGAAAAAGGCATTCTGGTGTCGGTGCTCAGCGCCGATACCCGTGATCTGAGCGGCCAGTGCTACGGCTCCATGCTGCTCAAGCTGCCTGCCGATGTGGAGCAGGCCAAACAGGCAGCTGCCTACATCCGCAGCCAGCCCGGTGTGACGGTAGAGGAGGTGACCGGCGAATGAGTATTGCAGATTACGGCTTTGCCATCTGGGAAACTTTTTACGTGACGGTGCTTTCCACGGCCTTTGCACTGGTGCTGGGCCTGCCGCTGGGCGTGCTGCTGGTGGCCGGTGACAAGGACGGTGTTCTGCCGCTGCCCGGCTGGCTGATGCACATCCTCAACATCGTCATCAACATTCTGCGCAGTGTGCCCTTCCTGATCCTGATGATCTGCGTGTTCCCGCTTACCCGTGCCATCATGGGCACCACCGTGGGCACCAAAGCCACCATCGTTCCGCTGGTGGTGGCGGCTTTCCCGTTTGTGGCGCGTCTCGTGGAGACCAGCCTGCGGGAACTGGACGAAGGCGTGGTGGAAGCCGCCCAGAGCATGGGGGCCACCCCGTTCCAGATCATCACCAAGGTGATGATCCCCGAGTGCCTGCCCGGCCTGATCTCCAGCATGACCACCGCCCTGACCACCATTCTGGGCTACTCGGCCATGTCCGGCGTCATCGGCGGCGGCGGTCTGGGTAAGATCGCCTTGTCTTACGGCTACTACCGCTATCAGACCGACATCATGGTGGTGTGCGTCATCCTGCTGGTGCTCATGGTGCAGGTGTTCCAGAGCCTGGGCACCTGGTGGGCCAACAAGAGCGATAAGAGACTGCGGAAATAAAGGAAAGCATCCTCGCCCTCTCAGTCTCGCATTCGCTCGACAGCTCTCCCAAAGGGAGAACCCTTGGCAGAACGGAAAACTTATCTGCAATGCCAAAGCCTCCCACTTTGGGGGAGGTGGCACGCCGTGAGGCGTGACGGAGAGGGCGAGCACGCTAACCGGAATAAATCAGCGTAAAAGCCTGATTCAGCCCCCGGTCGGGAACCAAAATTTAACGTTGCAATTCCCCGCCGGAGGCCTGTGTACTCCTGCGGGGAATTGTGCTATATGGACAAACCCAGCAAAGGAGTATGTAGTATGAATCGTGATACCATCTGCGTGCAGGGCGGTTACACCCCCGGCAACGGCGAACCCCGCCAGATCCCCATCATCCAGTCCACCACCTTCAAGTATGCCACCAGCGAGGACATGGGCAAGCTGTTTGACCTGGAAGCCAACGGCTACTTCTATTCCCGCCTGCAGAACCCCACCTGTGACCTGGTGGCCAAAAAGATCTGCGAGCTGGAGGGCGGCACCGCTGCCATGCTCACTTCCAGCGGCCAGGCGGCCAACTTTTTCGCGCTGTTCAACATCTGCGAAGCCGGTGACCACATTGTGGCGTCCAGCACCATCTACGGCGGCACCTTCAACCTAATTTCGGTCACCATGAAAAAGATGGGCATTGAGGCCACCTTTGTGGATCCGCTGTGCACTGAGGAAGAGCTGAACGCTGCGTTCCAGCCCAACACCAAGGCTGTGTTCGGCGAGACCATTGCCAACCCGGCTCTGACGGTGCTGGACATCGAAAAGTTTGCCAAGACTGCCCACGCCCACGGCGTGCCGCTGATCGTGGACAACACCTTCCCGACCCCGGTCAACTGCCGCCCCTTCGAGTGGGGGGCCGACATTGTGACCCACTCCACCACCAAGTACATGGACGGCCACGGTGCTGCCGTGGGCGGTGCCATTGTGGACAGCGGCAAGTTTGACTGGATGGCCCATGCCGAGAAGTTCCCCGGCCTGTGCACCCCGGACGACAGCTACCACGGCATTACCTATGCCGAGCGCTTTGGCAAGGAGGGCGCCTTCATCACCAAGGCGACCGCCCAGCTCATGCGCGACTTTGGCTCCACGCCGTCCCCCAACAGCGCCTTCCTGCTGAACCTCGGCCTGGAAAGCCTGCATGTCCGGATGCAGCGCCACTGCGAAAACGGCATGGCCGTGGCCAAGTTCCTGGAAGCACACCCCAAGGTGGCTTACGTGAATTACTGCGGCCTGGAGAGCAGCCCCTACCATGCCTTGGCCGAAAAGTACCTGCCCAATGGCAGCTGCGGCGTGGTGAGCTTTGGTCTGGCCGGCGGCCGTGAAGCTGCCAGCACCTTTATGAAGGAACTGAAGCTGGCCGCCATCGAGACCCATGTGGCAGATGCCCGCACCTGCTGCCTGAACCCGGCTTCCAGCACCCACCGCCAGATGAACGATGAGCAGCTGGCTGCCGCCGGTGTGCCCGCTGAACTGGTGCGCATGAGCTGCGGCCTGGAATCCAGCGAGGACCTGATCGCCGACATCGCCCAGGCGCTGGATAAAATCTAAGGATAAAACCCTCTCAGTCACGGCTTACGCCGTGCCAGCTCCCCCGAGGGGGGGAGCTTTCTGCGCTGTGTCCAGAATGTTTTTCTTCCCCTATGAAAAACAAACTTCGCCGTTTGCTGGAAAAAGCTCCCCCTTTCGGGGGAGCTGGCAAACCCGCAAGGGTTTGACTGAGAGGGTTC
>CAVIXY010000030.1:0-21556 GCA_963646665.1 Bacteroides sp. CAG:545 | reverse complement strand
CAAACCCCGTGTTCTCACACGGGGTTATGATTACCATAGGATCATTTGATGCAGGTGGAACAGAGGGTGTACCCGGCAGCAATGGCTTCGTCATAGCTGGAGAAGAGGATCTGATTCTTCTCTGCCGGCAGGTTGGGGCAGCTGGGCAGGTGGAACTTTTTGCTGTTCACGTTGCCGATGTAGGCCTGCTGGGCTGTGCTGGAAGCAGCCGGGTCGGTGGGGTTCAGCTGGGCATCCGGCACAAAGTTTTCGGTACCCACGGTGTAGTTCTGGCCGTCCGAACCGATGGTGATGGTGCCCTGCAGGTCGGTGCGGTACACGTCCACCCCGGCATCCCGCAGGATGCTCAGCGTCTCATCGTGGGGGTGGCCGTATTTGTTGTTCACCCCGCAGGAGATGATGCCCATTTCCGGCAGCACTGCGTTCAGGAAGGCGTATCCGGTGGAGGTGCTGGAACCGTGGTGGCCCACCTGCAGCACATCGGCTTTCAGGTTGGCACCGCTGGCCACCAGGTCGCTCTCGGCGGTCTTTTCCATGTCGCCGGTGAGCAGGAAGCTGGTGGAGCCGTAGTCGATGCGCAGCACAATGGAGGTGTTGTTGGTGTCACTGTACTGGGCCACCGGACCCAGCATGGTCACGGTGGCACTGCCCAGCTGCCACACGGTGCCCACGGCGGGCACTTCCACCTGCAGGCCCTGCTGCTGGGTGTACTTGACAAAATCCCTGAAGCACTTAGTGCTGGCCTCAGTCACCGGGCTGTACACGTGGTTGGCCGGGAAGTAGGCCAGCGCAGCGGCCAGGCCGCCCACATGGTCCTCGTGGGCGTGGGAACAGAACACGTACTGCAGCTCCTCCACGCCCTGGCTCTGCAGGTAGGACACCACCAGGCTGCCGTCATCCACGTTGCCGCCATCGTACAGCATGAACTGGCCGTCACATTCCACCAGCACGCTCAGGGCCTGGCCCACGTCAATGAAGTGCATTTCAAAGGGCGTTTCTGCACTGCCCGATGCCGCGGCGGAGGCCGATGGATTCGGGATCACATCGGCGCTGCCGCCCGGTACGGCGGCGGAAAGATCACAGCACGCAAGGCTCAGGGCCAGAGCGGCGGTGAGGGCCAGGGCCAGCAGACGGCGCAGAGGGTGCGCCCAGAAGCTTACTTTTTCTTGTTTGAAGTTTTCCACGATGCGTTCTCTTTCTGTTGAATGGTTTTGGGCTTATGGCCGGGAGCCGAGTGGGGCGCAAACCGGGCACCCGGGCTGGGCTGCCGCCCGCCGGCAGGCGCGGCGGCGCGGGGCTGGTGCTTGCTGTGCCCCTTGCCCTTTTGGTTCGGGTGCACGGTATAGGTGCCATCGCCGTGAATGGTCACATCAGCAGCTTCGGCTTTGCGGGCAGAGCGCTGCACGGCGCGGCGGCCCTCGGCGGGCACCAGCAGGGGGATCAGGTCCTCCCGGTGGGTCATCTTCAGGGCTTTGACCACCTTTTCGGCGTTGCGCGGCTCATAATACTGCAGCAGTGCGCGCTGCAGGGCCTTGCCTTCGGGGGTCTTTTCCACAAACACGGGCTTTAAGGTGTAGGGGTCCAGCCCGGTGTAGAACATGCAGGTGCTCACAGTGCCGGGGGTGGGGTAAAAATCCTGCACCTGCTCCGGGCGCATGTGGTTCTTATAAAGGTACTCGGCCAGATAGACGGCATCGTTCAGGGTGCTGCCCGGGTGGCTGGACATGAGGTAGGGCACCAGATACTGTTTTTTACCGGCCTTTTTGCTCAGCTCGTAGAATTTATCCTTGAACTTGTTAAAGGTCTGGATAGGCGGCTTGCCCATGTAGGCCAGGGTGTTGGGGGCGCAGTGCTCCGGGGCCACCTTCAGCTGGCCGGAAATGTGGTATTCCACCAGCTCCTTGAAGAAGGTGTCGTCCGGGTCGGCCATGAGGTAGTCGAACCGGATGCCGCTGCGGATGAACACCTTTTTCACGCCCGGCAGCTCCCGCACCCGGCGCAGGATTTTCAGGTAGTCGCTGTGGTCCACGATCATGTGAGAGCAGGTGGTGGGGGCCAGGCAGTGCTTACCGCCGTTGCACATGCCCCGCAGCATCTGTTCGCGGCAGGACGGGAACCGGAAGTTGGCGGTGGGGCCGCCGATGTCGTGGATGTAGCCCTTGAAGTCCGGCTCATGGGTCATGCGCTCGGCTTCTTCCACAATGCTGTCGGCGCTGCGGCTGGTCACCCGGCGGCCCTGGTGCAGCTGAATGGCGCAGAAGTTGCAGCCGCCGAAGCAGCCGCGGTTCTGGATGATGGAGAACTGCACTTCCCGGATGGCGGGCACGCCGCCCATGGCCTCGTAAATGGGGTGATACCGGCGGGTGTAGGGAAGGGCGTAGACTTTATCCAGCTCCCAGCGCACCAGGGGCTTGGCCGGAATGTTCTGCACCAGGTATTTTTCGCTCTGCTTCTGCACAACGATCTGGCCGCTGACCACGTCCTGATTGTCCATCTGGATGCGGCAGGCCTTGGCGTAAGCCGTTTTATTGCTGGCCACTTTTTTGAAGCCCGCGCACTCCACGTAGCGCTCGGGCAGGTGGTCGAAGTCGGTCAGGTAGCAGGTGCCGTCCACATCGGTGATGGATTCCACCGGCTCCCCGGCGGACAGGCGGCGGGCGATCTCCACCGTCTGATGTTCGCCCATGCCAAAGCTGATGATGTCCGCGCCGGAGCTTTCGGCAATGCTGGGCAGCACGGTGTCCAGCCAATAGTCGTAGTGGGCAAAGCGGCGCAGCGAAGCTTCCAGCCCGCCCAGGATCACCGGCAGGTCCGGGTAGGCCTGCTTGGCAAGCTTGGTGTACACGGTGGCGCTGCGGTCCGGCCGGGCACCGCCCTTGCCGCCGGGGGAATATTCATCCTCGGCGCGGGGGATCTTGGCCACGGAGTAGTGGCTCACCATGCTGTCCACGTTGCCGCCGCCGATGAAAAAGCCGTACTTCGGCTTGCCGAACCGCTTGAAGTCCTCGCAGTCGGTGTAGCGGGGCTGTGCCAGCACGCCGATCTTGTAGCCTTCGGCTTCCAGCAGGCGGCTGATGATGGCGGTGCCAAAGCTGGGGTGGTCCACGTAGGCGTCACCGCCCACCACCACAAAGTCCAGCTGGTCCCACCCGCGGGCTTCCATATCCGCGCGGCTGATGGGTAAAAATTCGGTGTAAATTTTGGGGGAAGAATTTTCCATAATGCTCCTTACTATTGTTAAACCCTCTCAGTCAACGCCTTACGGCGTTGCCAGCTCCCCCGATGGGGGAGCTTTTTTGCATCTTTTTATCCAGTTCTTCGTTGAAGACAGACTGTGTCTTAACCACTCATAAAGCTCGCCCTTCGGGAGAGCTGGCGCGCAAGCGCCTGAGAGGGTTATTCCTCTGCCTGGTTCATCTGCTGCTCGATCCACTGCTGGCGGCTGATGAGCACGGCGCGGGGCTTGGCACCCTCATAGGGGCCGATGACGCCCTTCTGCTCCATCTCGTCCATGATGCGGGCGGCACGGGCATAGCCCAGCTTGCAGCGGCGCTGCAGCAGGCTGGTGGAAGCCTGCCCGGCGTCAATGACCACTTCCACGGCCTGCTTGAACATCGGGTCGGAGCCGGAATCCTCATCGGCATCGGTACTGCTGCTGCCCTTTTTGCCGTCCTGGATGGCGTGCTTTTCCATGGCTTCGATCATGGCTTCATCGTACTGCACCGTGGCGCTGGACTTGATAAAGTCCAGCACGCGGCTGATCTCTTCGTCCCGCACAAAGGTGCCCTGGATGCGGGTGGGCTTGGGGGCACCCACGGGCATGAACAGCATGTCGCCCTGGCCCAGCAGCTTTTCGGCACCGGCACCGTCCAGGATGGTGCGGCTGTCCACCTGGCTGGACACGGCAAAGGCAATGCGGCTGGGAATGTTGGCCTTGATCAGGCCGGTGATCACGTCCACACTGGGACGCTGGGTGGCCACGATCAGGTGCATACCGGCGGCGCGGGCCTTCTGGGCAATGCGGCAGATGGAATCTTCCACGTCCTTGCCCACCACCATCATCAGGTCGGCCAGCTCGTCGATCACAATGGCAATGTAGGGCATCTTTTCCAGGTCCGGCCGCTCTGCCGCCAGCCGGTTGAAGGACTTGATGTCGCGCACATTGTTTTCTGCAAACATGCGGTAACGGCGCTCCATTTCCTGCACGGCGCTGCCCAGCGCACCGGCGGCCTTGCGCGGTTCGGTGACCACCGGCATGAGCAGGTGGGGGATGCCGTTGTACTCGGCCAGTTCCACCACCTTGGGGTCAATGAGCAGCAGCTTGACGTCCTCGGGGCTGGAGCGGAACAGCAGGCTCATGATGATGCTGTTCACGCACACGGATTTGCCGCTGCCGGTGCTGCCCGCAATGAGCAGGTGGGGCATCTTGCACAGGTCGGCCACCTGGGCCACACCGGCAATGTCTTTGCCCAGAGCAATGCCCAGGGGTGAGGTCATGCGCAGAAAGCTCTGGCTCTCGAACACGCTGCGGATGGATACCGCGCTCTTTTTGCGGTTGGGTACCTCGATGCCCACGGCGGGCTTGCCGGGGATGGGCGCTTCCATGCGCACGTCTGCCACGGCCAGGTTCAGGGCAATGTCGTCCGCCAGTGAGGTGATGCGGCTGATCTTCACGCCCGCCATGGGCTGCACCTCGTACCGGGTGACGGACGGCCCGCGGGAAATGTCCAGCACGCGGGTGCGCACGCCAAAGCTTTCCAGGGTGTCCACCAGCTTCTGGGCGTTGGCCTTCAGCTCGTCCTGGGCGGTGGGGTCGCTCTCTTCGCTGGGCTTTTCAAACAGCTCAATGGGCGGGTACTGGTATTGATAGGTGTCCGCCGGTTCCGCTTCCTCGGCGGGGGCAGCGGCGGCTGCCTGCTCGGAGGCAGCGGGCTTTTCCATGGCGGCGGCCACCAGGGTGCTGATGTCCTTTTCCTCCACCGGCTCGCTGGAAATGCTGATCCAGCCGTCCGCGTCCGGGGCGCTGCGCATGGCCACGGCGTTTTCGGCGCTTACGGGGTGTGCGGCAGAGGGCACCGGCGGCATTTCCGGCTGGATGGGTGCGGCCTGCACGGGCGGCTCTTCTGCAGCGGTGGGCTGGGTGATGGGCGTGTCAAACAGGTCCAGGGCTGCCGGGGCCGCCGGTTCCGCTTCGGGGGTGGGGGCGGCAAAAAAGTCCTCGGCGGCGGTCTCCACCGCGTCCGGCACAATGGGCTGCACGGCGGGGCGCGGGGGCTTCTGCTGCAGCGGGTTCATGCCAAAGGTGCCGCCCGGCCCGGGGATGAACGGCTCAATGGGTTCGCTGCCGCCTTCCTTTACGGCGGTGTGGTCCGGGCCAAGGTCCACGTCAAAGGCAGCCCGGGGGCGGGACGCCTGCACCCGCACGGGGGTAATGGGCGGCGCGGCAGGTTCCGGTTCCGGCTGCGGGGCGGGAGTGTCCGGCTCGTCCGCTTCCATCTCCTGGGTCACCTTGTGGCCCCAGCGCAGCACGCCGGTCATCCAGTCCGGCACGCCAAGGCGGATGCCCGGGGCCGGTTCGTCCTCTTCGTCCTGTTCCGCGTCCTCGACCTCGCTGAACTCGTCCTCGGCTTCCTGCCGGGCCTGACGCTCGGCAGCACGTTCGGCGCGGCGGGCCGCGTTCTGCTCGTATACCGCCACGCCCCGGGCGTGCACGCCGCCAAAGGCATCGCAAAGCCACTGCCAGACCTCGGCGGGGGTCAGATCAAAAATATACAGGCTGACGCACAGCGCCAGCACCACCATAATCAGGTTGGCTGCGGGGCGGCCGCACAGCAGCAGCAAGGTGCCGCCCAGCAAGGCCCCCAGCGCACCGCCGGACAGCCAGGCCTGGTAGCCGTTATGGTAGCAGGCTGCCACCATCTGAAAGGCCGAAAGCCCCTGGGGCTGGATATTGGAAAACACGATCACTGTGCCGCTGGCAAATACCAGCCCCAGCGCCAGCTTGGTCATGTGGGGCAGCAGGTCCTCGCCCCGGGTGTACAGCACGGCCAGGCAGCACAGGGCGGCCCCCAGCACAAAGCTGCCGCAGCCAAACAGGCCAAACAGCACATTGTGCAGTGTTTTCCAGACGGAATCGCCCTCTACAAAGGCCAGCACCACCAAAAGCAGCCCTGCAAACAGGGTGCCCAGCCCGGCAGGCAGGCGCTGCTGGGCGCGCTTTTTGCGCGATGTGCTGCGCCGCGCCGTTGTTTTTCGTTTTTTCGTAGCCATTCTTCGTTGCTCTCCGCGTTTTCCATAGACAGAATTTCTGATTCTATTATTGTACCACGCAGGGGAGAAAATGGCAAACCTATTGTTGTGAAAAGGCTTCCCCCGAGGGGGAAGCTGTCACCGAAGGCGACTGATGAGGGGAAGGTATCTTCTGCTCCCGCTTCCGGGGAACGGTATCTGGCCGCCACTTCCCCTCATTCGCTTCACTTCGTTCAGCACCCGTTCCCCTTCTGGCACTGCGTGCCACCTCCCCCGGCCGGGGGAGTCTTTCCCCGAGGGGAAGGCTTTTGCGCTTTTTTGGAGCAAAAGCTGCCGGTGGCGAACCCTCTCAGTCAAACCCTTGCGGGTTTGCCAGCTCTCCCGAAGGGCGAGCTTTATGCGCTGATACGGGAAAGTTTCTGCTTTTCCGGTGAAGAATAAACTGTCCGGAAGATGCAGAAAAGCTCCCCCCTCGGGGGAGCTGGCGCGTCAGCGCCTGAGAGGGTTTGCCCCGAGGGGGAAGCCTTTACGGGGGCGAGGGTTCACTTCCCCTCAATTTCCCCGTACAGCCAGCCCAGCGCGTCCGAAAGGCCGCCCAGGTCGTCAATCAGCTTTTCCTTTACGGCGCGGCGGCCGTCCAGCACGGTGCCCATGTCCATCACCAGCTCCCCGGTGTGGAGCATCAGCTCGGTGTAGCGCTTCTCGGTCATGCCGCTGTGGGCGGCCACAAAGCCGGTGATGCGCTGCTGCATCTGATCAAACCAGTGCATGGTCTGCGGCACGCCCAGAATCACCCCGGAATGGCGCACCGGGTGCACCGTCATGGTGGCTGTGGGCACAATAAAGCTGTGCTGCGCGCTTACCGCCAGCGGAATGCCAATGGAGTGCCCGCCCCCCAGCACCAGCGTGGCGCTGGGCTTGGAGATGCTGGCGATCAGCTCTGCCAGGGCCAGCCCGGCTTCCACATCGCCGCCCACGGTGTTCAGCAGCACCAGCAGGCCCTCGATGCGGGGGTCCTCCTGCACGGCCACCAGCTGGGGGATCACGTGCTCGTACTTGGTGGTCTTCTGCCCCTGGGGCGCTTCGCTGTGGCCTTCCACCTGCCCGATGACGGTCAGGCAGTGGATGACGTGGCCGCCCCGGGCAAGGGTGACCGTGCCCAGGTCCTCCAGGGTATCTTTTTCCAGCCGCTGCTGCTCAGCGGAAGCGTTGGTTGTGTCCGGCATAGGCGTCTCCTTTTTTCTGCGGTAGTGCTTACAGCTTGCCCCGCCGCCCCGGCCCCTATGCGGCAGGTAGAAAATTGCAAAAAAAGTTTGATTTTTTATTGATAAGGATTTGACATTCCGCGCCGGTGCAGTATACTTTAAATGATTGGCATTGATGGATGAAGGTACCATTTTCCGCTGCCGATGGTCCGCATAGAGGGTGGACGCGGCAGCGCTGCAGGGCAGAAAGGAGAATCGTTGTCATGAATACCCCCGCAAAAGCTTCGCTTCCCGTGATCAAGCGTCTTCCCAAATATTACCGCTATCTGCGCTCGCTGCAGGCAGAGGGCATTACAAGCATTTCTTCCCGCGAGCTGGCCGCCCAGATGGGCACCACCGCTTCCCAGGTGCGGCAGGACTTTAACTGCATCGGGGACGTGAACGGCCGGCAGGGCATCGGCTACTCGGTGGAGAACCTGCTGTCCATTCTGGAACATCTGCTGTTCGGCAACGGCGACCGCCTGCCCACCATCCTGATCGGCTGCGGCCGCCTGGGCAAGGCGGTGAGCCGGTTTATCACCACGGACACCAACGGCTACAAGCTCATTGCCGCCTTTGATGTGGCCCAGGACGAGGTGGGCAAGGAGATCAGCGGCATCCGCATCCGCCATGTGGACGAGCTGGAAGCCTTCTGCGCAGAGCATCCCCCCAAGGTGGCCGTGCTCTGTGTGCCCCGTGACGGCGCACAGCAGGTGAGCGGCCGCCTGGTGGACCTGGGCATTGAGGGCTTCTGGAACTTTTCCCACTACGACCTCTCGGTGCCGTACCCGGATGTGGTGGTGGAGAATGTCCACCTGGGCGACAGCCTGATGAGCCTGGGCTACCGCCTGCGCAACCAGGACTGAACATCAAATAAGAAAACCCTCTCCGTCATCGCTGCGCGATGCCACCTCCCCCGAAGGGCGAGGTTTTGAGCTGTACGTTCGGGCTTTGACTGAGAGGGTTTTTCTGTATAAGGAGAAGATTCGATATGGCAAAACTGTATTTCCGCTACGGCGCTATGAACAGCGGCAAAAGCACCGCCCTGATGCAGGTGGCCCACAACTACGAGGAGCAGGGCATGAAGGTGCTGATCCTCAAGCCCCGGGTGGATACCAAGGGCGGCGATGAGCTGGTGAGCCGCCTGGGCGTGCGCCGCAAAGCGGACCTGCTGATCCCGCCGAAAATGGATGTGTTTGCGGCGGTGCAGCAGGCCAGCAAGGCCGCTGGCCCCCTGGCCTGCGTGCTGTGCGATGAGAGCCAGTTTTTTACCGCAGAGCAGGCCGAGCAGCTGTTCATGGTCACGGTGGACCTGAACATTCCGGTGATCTGCTACGGGCTGCGGGCGGATTTTTCGCTCAAAGGCTTCCCCGGCTCCACCCGCCTGCTGGAGCTGGCCCATACCATTGAAGAGATGAAAACCATCTGCACCTGCGGGCGCAAGGCCATCTGCAACTGCCGCAAGGTGAACGGCCGGTTCGTGTTTGAGGGCGAGCAGGTGGCCATCGACCTGGAAAACGATGTGCAGTATGTGAGCATGTGCCCGCAGTGCTACTTCCGGGAAAAACGGGCTTTTTACGCGGCCAAGGCAGCAAAAGAGTAAGGTGCATGGAAAGGCGCTGTACGGTGTACGGCGCTTTTTTGCTGCCGTGCGGCAGGGGCGCAGCAGCATTTTTCCAGCCGGGGCAGGAAAGACGCCCGGTGCCGGGCCGCACCGGGCGGACGAACGTTTTTTGCGCAACTGATATATCAGCACCGGCCTGCGGCGCGGATGGACGGGAATTTTGCCGGAATGGAGTTTTGTGTGCAGCCCTTCACGGCAGGGACGCTGAATGTTTACAAAATTATTGCAAAATTCGCTGTTCTTTCCATCTTGCATCCCGGTTTTCTATGCAAAGTGTTGAAGTATACAAGTTGCACAGTTTTTCGGCGCAAGTTTATTCATTTCAGCAATGACGTCAAATCAAAAGCAAAAAGCAGAGCAATATTTGTTCGTTTTTGTTCCGTACAACTACAATTTGCGTCTTTCTTTTTTGCCTGCCTTTTGTTATCATAATTGTATACAACGGGGTGTGTGCAGAACTCCCGTTCAAGACGATGTTTTCTATATTTAGGAGGAGAACAAAAATGAGCAAGGCAATTTCTCGTCGTGATTTCCTGAAGGTTACCGGCGCTGTGGGCGCTGCTGGCCTGCTGGCCGCATGCGGCGGCAGCTCTTCCAGCTCCACTGCTGCTTCCACTGCTTCTTCTGCAGCTGCTTCTGTTGCAGGCCCGTCTGACGGCCCTGTGTCCCTGACCATGAGCTGGTGGGGCGGCGATGCCCGTCACGAGGCTTACCAGAAGGCTCTGGAGGCTTTCTCCGCTGAGCACACCAATGTGACCGTGGAGCCCAGCTTCGGTGCATGGTCCGGCTGGGAAGAGAAGATGGCTACTTCCTTCATGGCTGGCACCGCACAGGATGTGTGCCAGGTGAACTGGAGCTGGCTGTTCAGCTACTCCAGCGACGGCAGCAAGTTCGTGGACCTGAACACCCTGTCTGATTACATCGACCTGACCCAGTGGGATGAGAGCGCCATGGAAGCCTGCAACGTTGCCGATTCTCAGCAGTGCGTGCCCGTTGCCATGACCGGCCGTATCTTCTACTGGAACATGAGCACCTTCAACAAGGCTGGCATCACCGAAGTGCCCAAGACCAAAGAGGACCTGTTTGCAGCCGGCAAGACCTTCCAGGAGAAGCTGGGCGATGACTACTATCCTCTGGCAATGTCCGGCTACGATCGTATGATCCTGCTGGCCTTCTACCTGGAGTCCATGCACGGCAAGGACTGGGCAGACCCCGCTACCTCCACCCTGAACTACACCCGCGATGAGATCATCGAGGGCCTGGACTTCATCAAGAGCCTGGTCGAGGGCCACGTTGTGATGAACCTGAAGACCTACGCCGGCAAGGCTGGCGATGGCACCGCATGCCACCAGACCAACGAGTGGATCACCGGTAAGATCGCCGGCACCTTCGAGTGGGACTCCGCTGCTGCCAAGTACAAGGATGCTCTGGACGATGACAACAAGCCCGGCTTCACCATCGGCGAAGAGATCAAGTTCGGCGATACCAACGGCGGCTTCTCCAAGGTTTCCATGGGCCTGGCCATCACCAAGACCAGCCAGCACCCCGTTGAGGCTGCTCAGCTGATCAACTTCCTGCTGAACGAAAAGACCGGCGCCGAGATCCTGGGCACCCAGTGCGGCCTGCCCGCTTCCAAGGCCGGCCTGCAGTTCGCTACCGATGCAGGTGTTGTGGATGAGATGGTTGCTGAGGCAAACAGCAAGGTCATGAACTTTGTGACCTGCCAGCTGGATCCCCTGTTCGAGGACAACAGCCTGAAGGCTACCGGCACCGGCGTGTACCAGGAAGTGTTCGACACCATGGACTACGAAGGCTCCACCGGCGCAGACGTGGTTGACATCCTGCTGGACGGCATGGAAGAGGCTGGCTACACTGTCGGCTAAACTTTCTTCACCCCGCTTGCAGAGTGAGTACGTTTTGAGGTAATACAGGGGGCACCCGCCGCCCAAACGGCAGATGCCCCTTTTTTATAAAAGAACCGATTACAAAACTTTGACAAACCGGTTTCAAAACTGTGACTTTGCAGCACGCCGAATTTCCCGTAAAAGGAGGATTCCCAGATGAAAAAAGACAATGTGCCCGCTGGCGCGCGCACTCCCTTCCAGAAATGGCTGGATAAATATCAGGGCATTCTGTACCTGATCCCCTGGATCATTGGTTTTGTGGTGTTCAAGGCAATCCCGTTCGGTCAGTCGCTGTACTACAGCTTCACCGATATGAATTTCTTCAGCACCACCACCAACTGGGTGGGCTTCCAGAACTACATCACGGCCTTTACCACCCCCAAGATCACCAAGGCCCTGATCATCACCTTCAAGTACGCGTTCATCACCGTGCCGCTGAAGCTGGTGTTCGCACTGTTCATCGCATACATCCTGAACTTCAAGATCGCATGCGTCAACCTGTTCCGCACCATTTACTACATCCCGTCCATCCTGGGCGGCTCTGTGGCCATTGCCGTGCTGTGGAAGGCCGTGTTCCGTGACGAAGGCCTGCTGAACACCCTGATCAAGATGATCACCTTCGGCCACTTCAACGGCCCCTCCTGGCTGTCCGAGTCCAGCTACGCACTGTGGGTCATCTGCCTGCTGCGTGTGTGGCAGTTCGGTTCCGCCATGGTGCTGTTCCTGGCTGCCCTGAAGGGTGTGCCTGCCGACCTGTACGAGGCAGCCACCATTGATGGTGCCGGCAAGTGGAAGCAGTTCTTCTCCATCACTGTCCCGATGATCACCCCCATCATCTTCTACAACCTGGTTACCCAGATCTGCCAGGCATTCCAGGAGTTCAATGGCCCGTACATCATCACCAACGGCGGCCCGCGCGGTGCAACCACGCTGATCTCTCTGCTGGTTTACCAGAACGCATTTAAGGAGTACAAGATGGGCATGGCCTCTGCTCTGGCATGGATCATGTTCATCATCGTCTGCATCCTGACGATCATTGCGTTCACCAGCCAGAAGAAGTGGGTCTACTACTCGGACGAAAGGTAAGGTGAGCAGAATGGGAATGAAAGCAGCAAATAAAGTTGCAACCTTCTTCAAGTACTTTGTGCTGATCCTGGTTGGTCTGATCATGATCTATCCGCTGCTGTGGATGATCAGCGCAACCTTCAAGGACAACAGCGAGATCTTCTCCGGCATCAGCCTGTGGATCAAGAACCCCACTCTGGACGGTTACCGCAGCGCGCTGGATAACTTCGGCGGCTCCATCAACATCCTCCAGGCTATGCTGAACACCTACTCTTACGTTCTGCCCAAGGTGTTCTTCACGGTTCTGTCCTCCTGCATTGCCGCTTACGGCTTTGGTCGTTTCGACTTCCCCGGCCGCAAGATCCTGTTCAGCATCATGCTGGCCACCCTGTTCCTGCCCCAGGTCGTTCTGAACGTGCCGCAGTTCCTGCTGTACAACAAGTTCGGCTGGGTGGACAGCCCCTACTATCTGGCCATCTGGGTGCACTGCGCATTTGCAACCGAGACCTACTTTGTGTATCAGCTGGTGCAGTTCATGCGCAATGTTCCCCGCGACTTGGACGAGGCTGCTGCCATTGACGGCTGCAACTCCTTCCAGACCCTGTACAAGGTCATCGTTCCCATGCTGGCTCCGGCGCTGGTCTCCTGCGCACTGTTCCAGTTCATGTGGAGCTGCAACGACTTCATGGGCCCGCTGCTTTATGTCAGCAGCCCCAGCAAGTACCCCATGTCCATCTTCGTCAAGCTGTCCATGGATGGTGATACCGGCTTTAACTGGAACCGCATCCTGGCCCTGTCTCTGATCTCCATCCTGCCGCAGCTGATCGTGTTCTTCTGTGCACAGGATCAGTTCGTTGAAGGTATCTCTGCCGGTGCCGTCAAGGGCTAAGCCCGCGCGCCCCTGCAAAAAGATCGTTTGACGCAAACAAACACCCCCTGTGCCGTTCCCGTAAACATGGCACAGGGGGTGTTGTGTTTGTGGAATGAACCCTCTCAGTCACGGCTTGCGCCGTGCCAGCTCTCCCGAGGGGCGAGCTTTATGCGCGGGAACCGGAAAAGAAACCTTCTGTTGGAAGAAAAGCATTCCCGAAAGCAGGAGAAAAGCTCCCCCTTCGGGGGAGCTGGCAAACCCGGAGGGTTTGACTGAGAGGGTTATTTCTTATGCCCTTTGCGGTACTGCAGCGGGCCGGTGCCCATCACCTCGCGGAACACGCGGCGGAAGTGGGCGGCGCTGGCAAAGCCGGTCTGCTCGGCTACCGCGCTGATGGACAGCTCGGTGGTCTCCAGCAGCTTCTGGGCGGCTTCAATGCGGCGGTTGTTGATGTAATCCACAATGGACTGCCCCGTTACCCGCCGGAACAGGCGGCTGAGGTAGTAGGGCGAAAGGTAAAACCGGGCCGCCACCTCGCTGAGGGAGAACTTTTGCTGGTAGTTGGCCGAAAGGTAGGCGCAGATCTGCTCCACCGTCTCGTTGTGGGGGCGGGCCACGGCGCTGCTCTCGGCCAGGCATTCCTGCTCCACATAGTGCAGCAGAAGCAGCAGGTACAGGGTGCCGGGGTAGTCCGGTTCATCGCTGGCCGAGTGCATCATCTCCAGCAGGGTGCGCAGGCGGTTGGTCCACTGCACCGGGCCGTACAGCACGGTGGCCTGGCCGGGCGCAAACAGCCGCGAAAAATCCCGCTGGGTCAGGCTGCGCAGCTCGTGCAGGATGCTGAGCGGGAACCGGCAGCCAACCAGCTCCGGCACGGCGTAGCCGGCCTGCGCCAGGGTGCCGCCCCCGGGGCCGAGCAGCAGGGCGCTGCCCGGGTTCACCAGCAGCTTTTCTTCGCCGCGCTGCAGGGTGCAGCTGCCTTCGCTTATCAGCAGCAGGCAGCAGGTTTCCTCGTCCAGCGGCAGCTGCGCTTTGCCGCTGGTGAGCCGCAGGGACGCTGCGGTGACCATTGCATGGAATTTTTCGCGTTCGGACTTCATTTTGCACATTCCTCTCTTGTAATCTCTGCCGCAAGGAGTATAATGTATACAAGGAAACTCCCTCAGATTCTTTTCTTCATGATACCACGCCCGCCCCGCGCGGGCAAGATGCATCCGTATCCACCATCTTTCAGGAGGTTTTTCTCATGAATCTGTCACTCATCCGCTCCATGACGCGCAGCGCTGTTTTCGAGCTGGAAAACGGCCTGTGCTACCGCCCGGCACACCCCTTTGCCGTGACCCTGAACGGCAAAACGGTGTACGAAAGCTGCAACACCAATGTGTTCTCGCTGTTCTCTCTGCTGCCTGGTACCGAATACACCGTGGGCGTGCAGGCCGAAGGCGAGAACCTGAGCCTGACCTTTACCACCCAGGCGGAGACCTTCTTTGTGGATGCTTCCCGCTACGGCCTGGTGGCGGACGGCCAGACCGACAACACCGGCAAGCTGCAGGCGGCCCTGTCCACCTGCCCCAAGGGCGGCACCGTGTATGTGCCTGCCGGCCGCTACCGCACCTGCAGCCTGTTCCTGAAGAGCAATACCACCCTCTACCTGGAAAAGGGCGCTGTGCTGCTGGGCGACAACGACCGCACCCATTACCCCATTCTGCCCGGCGTGCTGCCCAGCGAGAACGAGGTGGACGAATACTACCTGACCGGCTGGGAGGGCAACCCTCTGAACAGCTTTGCAGGCCTTTTGAACATCACGCAGGTGCACGATGTGGTCGTGACCGGCGAGGGCACGCTGGACTGCGACGCTGAGAACGGCGACTGGTGGGTCAACCCCAAGGTCAAGCGCATCGCATGGCGTCCCCGCGCTGTGGCCGCTGTGGACAGCGAGAATGTCTGCCTGCACGGCATCACAGTGCAGAACAGCTACTCCTGGACCATTCACCCCATCTTCGTCAAGCACCTTGACCTGCTCAACTTCAACATCAACAATCCCTACAACGCCCCCAACACCGACGGCATCGACCCCGAGAGCTGCGAGTACACCCGCATCATCGGCGTGAACATCCATGTGGGCGACGACTGCATCGCCATGAAGGCCAGCAAGGTGTTCCTGGGCATGAAGCTGAAAAAGAGCTGCGAGCACACCGTCATCCGCAACTGCCTGCTGGACAAGGGCCACGGCGGCATCGTCATCGGCAGCGAGATGAGCGGCGGCGTGAAGGATATGGTGGTCACCCAGTGCCTGATGGACCACACCGACCGCGGTCTGCGCGTCAAGACCCGCCGCGGCCGCGGCAACACCGCCGTCATTGACGGGCTGGTGTTCCGCAATGTGGAGATGCACGGCGTCAAGACGCCTTTCGTCATCAACATGTTCTACTTCTGCGACCCGGACGGCCACGGCCCCTATGTGCAGTGCCGCGAAGCCCTGCCTGTGGACGAGTACACCCCCAAGCTGGGCACCCTGACCATGGAAAACATCGTGGCCACCGATGCCCAGTTCGCAGGCTGCTACTTCGATGGCCTGCCCGAGCAGCCCATTGAGCGGATCTCCATGAAGAATGTGACCATCACCTTTGACCCCGATGCCCAGGAAGGCCAGGCCGCCATGGCCGAGAACCGCCCGCTGGTGAAGAAGCTGGCCATCTACGCCGAGAACGTGAAGGAGATCGACCTGCACAACGTGAAGATCGAGGGCTACGAGGGCGAGCGCCTGCACTTTGCCAACGTTGGCCATTTTGAGGAGGACTGAACCATGACCCATGAAGAGATCCTGTCCATGCTGGGCGACTACGTGGACTACCTGATCGCCAATTCCAGCGCCGAGGCCCCCATGTGGAACATCGAGAAGGTGCGCAGCGGCAAGCCCAACAAGTGGAACTACATTGACGGCTGCATGATCACCGCCTGCCTGAGCCTGTACAAGACCACCGGCGAGGAAAAGTATCTGCAGTTTTCCAAGAACTTCATCGACTACTTTGTGCAGGAGGACGGCTCCATCAAGACCTACGACCCCAAGGAGTACAACCTGGACAACGTGAACCAGGGCAAGAACCTGTTCATCCTGTACGACATTTTTGGCGAGGAGAAGTACCGCAAGGCCATTGACACCATCCGCAGCCAGCTGCTCACCCAGCCCCGCACCAAGGAAGGCAACTTCTGGCACAAGGATATCTACCCCTGGCAGGTGTGGCTGGACGGCACCTACATGGCTCAGCCCTTCTATATGGAGTACGAGACCCGCTTCAACAAAATGCAGGGCTGCATCGACAGCTACAAGCAGTTCATGAACATCCAGAAGCACATGCGGGACCCCAAAACCGGCCTGTACTACCACGGCTACGATGAAAGCCGCCAGATGTACTGGGCCGACCCCGTTACCGGCTGCAGCCCCAACTTCTGGCTGCGGGCCATGGGCTGGTTCCTGGTGGCCATGGTGGACGTGCTGGAGCGCATGGACGAGCAGCTGTACAACGAGTACCGCGGCATCATGGCCATGCTGAAACAGACCATCGAGGACGTGCACAAGTTCCAGGATGAGGAGACCGGCATGTTCTGGCAGGTGATGGACCACCCCGGCGTGGAGGGCAACTACCTGGAGACCAGCGGCACCGCGCTGTTTGCCTATGCGGTACTCAAGGGCGTGCGCCTGGGCTACCTGCCCAAACGCATGGCCGCCTGGGCCGAAAAGGCCTTCTACGGCACCTGCGACAAGTACCTGTCCAAGAACCCGGACGGCAGCCTGCAGCTGGACGGCATCTGCCTGGTGGCCGGCCTGGGCGGCAAGGACCACCGTGACGGCTCCCTGGCCTACTACTTCAGCGAGCCGGTGGTGTGCAACGATGCCAAGGGTGTTGGCCCCCTGGTGCTGGCCTATACCGAAATGATCGCCCGCAGCAACTGAGCTGCCTGCATACAGAACCCGTAACAGCCTCCGCCCCGGAACGCGCACTGCCGCCCGGGGCGGGGGATTTGTTTCTTTTTCCGCCTGCCGCCGCCTTTTTTATTGACAACCCCCGGGCTTGCTAGTATAATAATGGAGTCAAAATGGCGTCATTGCGCGGTGTTGCACCTGCGCGAATCAAGTATAGAACAAGGAGAGATTCTCAAATGGCACAAGAGATCAAGATGTCCGCTGCCGGCCTGAAGGCAATGCAGGAGGAACTGGAATACCTCAAAACCGTCCGCCGCAAGGAGCTGGCCGAAGAGATCAAGGAAGCCCGCAGCCACGGCGACCTGTCGGAAAACAGCGAGTACGATGAGGCCAAGAACACCCAGGGCCTGGTGGAAAACCGCATCACCGAGCTGGAGCAGATGATCAAGAACGCCGTGGTCATTGATGAGAGCGAGCTGAGCGTGGAAAGCGTTTCTGTTGGCACTCATGTTACCGTGCAGATGACCGGCGAGGACGAGACCGAGGAATACGACATTGTGGGCCGCACCGAAGCCGACCCCCTGAACGGCAAGATCAGCGATGAAAGCCCCGTGGGCCACGCCCTGCTGGGCAAAGCTGTGGGCGGCAAGGCCGAAGTGCTGCTGCCCACCGGCCATACGGTGGAGTATACCGTGCTGGCCATTACCCATGCACGCGGCTAAGGAATAATAGGAGAAACCATGGAAGAACAAAAGAAGAACCCCGCACAGGGCCTGTCCGAGAGCGAGCAGGTGCAGGTGCGCCGCCAGAAGCTGGCAGACCTGCAGGCCGCTGGCCATGACCCCTTTACCCTGACCAAGTACCCGCAGGATGCCTACTCGGCAGACCTGAAGGAAGAGTTCAAGGACCTGTCCAACGAGACCGACAGCGGCAAGCATGTTGCCCTGGCCGGCCGTATGATGTCCAAGCGCGTGATGGGCAAGGCAAGCTTTGCCCACCTGCGGGACGACAAGGGCGACATTCAGCTGTACGTCCGCCGCGATGAGCTGGGCGATGAGCCTTACGCCGCCTTCAAGAAGTTGGACGTGGGCGACATCATCGGCGTCAAGGGCGAGGTGTTCCGCACCAAGACCGGCGAGCTGAGCGTGCGCGCCACCGAGCTGACCCTGCTGGCCAAGAGCCTGCGCCCCCTGCCCGAGAAGTTCCACGGCCTGACCGACACCGAGATGCGTTACCGCCAGCGCTATGTGGACCTGATTGCTAATCCGGACGTGAAGGCTACCTTTGTCAAGCGCAGCCAGATCCTGAAGGAGATCCGCGCTTATCTGGACGAGAAGGGCTTCCTGGAAGTGGATACCCCCATCCTGACCCCCTTCGAGATCGGTGCCTCCGCACGGCCCTTCATCACCCACCACAACACCCTGAACATGGACATGGTGCTGCGCATTGAGACTGAGCTGTACCTCAAGCGCCTGATCGTGGGCGGCATGGATCGTGTGTACGAGGTGGGCCGCATCTTCCGCAATGAGGGCATGGACCCAACCCACAACCCGGAGTTCACCTCCATTGAGCTGTATCAGGCCTTTACCGATTTCCACGGCATGATGGACCTGGTGGAAGAGCTGTATAAGCGCCTGGCACAGAAGATCTGCGGCGGCCTGGTCATCCCGTACCAGGGCAAGCAGATCGACATGGGCCACTGGGAGCGCCTGACCATGATCGAGGCCGTGAAGAAGTATTCCGGCGTGGACTTCCACGACTGGAAAACGGACGAGGATGCCATTGCCGCCGCCAAGGCCCACAACGTGGAGCTGCCCGAGGTGCCCACCAAGGGTGCCATTCTGGCCGAGTTCTTCGATGCCTTCGTGGAGGACAAGCTGATCCAGCCCACCTTCATCTACGACTACCCCGTGGAGATCAGCCCCCTGGCCAAGCGCAAGCCGGATGACCCCGCTTTCACCGAGCGCTTCGAGTATTTCATCGACTGCACCGAGTACGGCAACGCCTTCAGCGAGCTGAACGACCCCATTGATCAGAAGGGCCGCTTCGAGCGCCAGGTGGCCGAGCGCAAGGCCGTGGAGCCGGACTGCAAGGCTCAGGTGGACTACGACTATGTGAACGCTCTGGAGTACGGTCTGCCCCCCACGGGCGGCCTGGGCTTCGGTGTGGACCGCCTGGTCATGCTGCTGACGGATAGCGCTTCCATCCGCGATGTGCTGCTGTTCCCGACGATGAAGCCGATTGAACAGTAAATTTCCAATTTCAGTGAAACGAAGCCTGAAACTTCTTGATGTTACGAGAAGTTTCAGGCTTTTCCTTTTGATGGATTTCCAGCGAAAACTACGCCATACGCCAATTTTACGCCAAACGATGTAGGATTTTGTGCAGAGCAAAAAGAGCGTTGTTCGCGTTTAGCGCAAATTTGGAGCGTGTGGTGGATGGGTGTAGACCTATAAAGGGCTGCATCAAAAAGTGGATTTATGGATTCGCAAACGGACAGCCGGAACTTTCCACCGCAAAAGAAGCAAATGTGAAGAACATGGAGGTTTCCTTATGAACAAACTGCTTTCCTGCCGCTTCAATATGGACACCAACCGGGTGGAAGCCCGCTTTGCGGATGGCTCTACTCTTGCCATCGACTGCATCGCCATTGAGGACGAGTACGGCAACACCCCGGCACAGCGGGCGGAACTGGACTGGCTGCTTTACAACAAGCCATTGGAGTATGCCCAGCTTGTGCTAGGTGGCGAGATGGAGTATTACCTCTCCCTCGGCTGTGACCACGGCAGACTAGAAGATTGAATCATCAGATACGAGTAATGCCCGCCCACCTGTGGAACCTCCACGGTGGGCGGGCATTTTCTTCTGAGGCAGTTGAATTTATGGTTACGCTTCCTCTGCCTTTTTGCTCTTCTTTCCGCGCAGGCCAGAGTTGATTTCAAAGTCTGCACGAATCACATCATCGTACACGGCCACCACCTTGTAAAAGGCTTCCAGTTCGTCCGTGGTGCAGCGTTTTTGCAGCTCGGTCATGGTTTTGGTGATGTCGTTGATGTCGTAGAGTTTATGCGCCTGACTGATCTGCCGCCCTTCCTCGGTCACATAGAGGTGTAGCGTTTTGGCATTGCCATTTTCCTTCCGCTTCTCAATCAAATTCAGGTTGAACAGCCGCGTCAGAACCTGCGAGATAGCACCCTTGGTCTTGTCCCAAAAGTGGACAAGCTCTGTCGGTGTTGTGCCGGGGTGGTCTTCGATATAGCTCAGCGTATGCACCTCGATCATCGTCAGCGTCACAGGGAGCCGTGCATCATACTGGTGGGTCGAATAGATGTACTCACTGTAGTGCATGACGAAGGAATAGAGCTTATCATAGCGTTTGCTCAGTGCTGCATAGGCCGCATTGACAACGGAATCCTGTCCTGCCGCAGTCGTGGTTTCGTTTTGTTCGCTCAAGGTCTGGCCCTCGCTTCCGTAAGATAGTATAGTCATTATACCATATTGCACTTTGAAAACCAACCCTCAGTTTTTCAAAATGTGACGGGGTCACATAGAAAATAAAACCTGCCAAACGGTTTGCTCCTAGAAAATCTCTGAATTTTCGGCACGAAAGACGGTCTTTTTCAAGTTGCACAGAAAAGATTGTTAAAATTTGTGCAGCTCGCAGATTGTTTATTCATTAAACCAAAAGTTCTTGACGATTGCTTTCATTCGTGCTAAGATAGCGTCAACAAATGGTTTAGGCGATAAACCAAAATCCCGTGTTCACTTTTGTATGTATCATGAAAGGAAGATTTATCATGGCAGGAAAATACGATTTCGACACCCCCGTTGACCGCCACGGAACCAGCTGCATCAAGTATGACTTCGGCCAGCAGCGCAAAGGCCGCACCGACCTGCTGCCCATGTGGGTGGCCGATATGGATTTCAAACTCCCGGATGAGATTCTAGCCGAGTTCCACAAGCGCATCGACCACGGCATCTTCGGCTACACTGACCCCGACAAGGAGTATTTCACCGCACTGAACTGGTGGTTCGGCACCCAGCACGGCTACACAGTCAGTCCCGAAATGGTCACGCTGGGCTGCGGCGTTGTGTATGGTCTGGCAACTGGCGTCAAGGCGTTTACCGATCCGGGCGATGCCATTCTGATTCAGCAGCCGGTCTACTATCCGTTCCGCGAAGTCATTGAGGACAATGACCGCATCTTTGTTAACAACCAGCTGCACTACGAGAATGGCCGCTACACCATCGACTTCGATGATTTTGAAGCCAAGATCGTGGACAACAATGTGCGTGTTTTCATCCTGTGCAACCCGCACAACCCGGTGGGCCGTGTCTGGAAGAAAGACGAGCTGACCCGGATGGCAGACATCTGCCTCAAGCACAATGTCATCCTCATGTCCGATGAGATTCACTGTGACTTCGTGTTCCCCGGCTATAAGTTCACCAGCATGATGACGCTGGGCGAGAAGTACCTCCAGAACCTTGTCGTTTACACTTCTCCCTCCAAGACCTTTAATGTTGCCGGCTTTCAGCCCGCCAACATTATCATCCCGAACCCCACGCTCCGCGCCAAGTACCGCAAGGCCAATGCCGCTGCTGGTTACAGTCAGGGCGGCGTGATGGCACAGACCGCCGTCAAGGTCGTTTACAACATGGGTGCCGAGTGGAAGA
>CAVIXY010000029.1:3374-21988 GCA_963646665.1 Bacteroides sp. CAG:545 | reverse complement strand
TGGAAACCTAATTATTCAATTTTCAACCAGTGTCCAGAAAACTGGGTACATATCACTCTGCGCAAAGAGGCCCGGGCCTTTTTGCTGTCCGGCGTTCTAAGCAGCAGGCGGCGGCCATACACTATAGCATGTCCCACCCAGGAAAGGAGGATGTGGAATGGACGCCTATTACAAAGCCATCCGGCTGCTGCCGTCCTGGCTGGCCCGGCCGCTGGCAGCGCTGCCAATGCAGACGGCCTGCTGCGTGCAGGAGATCCGCCTGCGGACAGGCTGCGGCCTCTGCCTGACCCTGAACGGGCGGCAGCAGCCCCTGCCCGCTCTGCCGGAATGCCCGCCGCCGCTGCGGGAACTGCGGCTGACACCGCTGCAGATGGAGGAGATTTTTCTGACCCTTTGCGGCGGTTCGGTGCACACCCACCAGGAGGAACTGACGCAGGGATATCTGAGCACACCGCTCGGCTGCCGCGTTGGCGTGGCAGGGCGCTTTACAGCCCGGGACGGGCAGACGCCGGTGCTGCAAACGGTTACTTCGCTGAACCTCCGCATTGCAAGGCAGGCATCCATCCCGGTGCCGGAAGCGGTTCTGAGCCGCCTGCGGGGGCATTTCATCGGAATGCTGGTGGTAGGAGAGCCGGGCAGCGGAAAAACCACGGTTCTGCGGCAGCTGGCCGAGTGGCTTGCTGCCCAGCATCAGGCGGTGACGGTTGTGGACGAGCGGGGAGAGCTGTTCCCGCCGGAGCGGGAAGCGGCGCTGCCGGACCTGGACTGCATTGCGGGGGTGGCCAAGGGGGCTGCAGTGCAGATGGCTCTGCGCACGCTGGCGCCCCGGGTGATCCTGCTGGACGAGCTGGGCGGGCTAGAAGAAGCGGCTGCATTGGAACAGGGCTTTTTTGGCGGGGTGGATTTCATCGCCAGCCTGCACGCGGCCAATGCCGCAGAAGCTTTGCGACGCCCGCAGGTGCAGTACCTGGTGCAGCACGCCATGCTGCGCGTGATGGTTTTGCTTTCCGGGCGGGAACATCCGGGGCATGTGCAGGAGGTGCGGATGCTGTGATGGAGCTGCGTGCAGCCGGGGCGCTGCTGCTGCCGGTCTGCGGCTGGCTGGCGGGCAATGCCGTTCAGGGCCGGGCCGAAGCACACCTGGCGGCTTTGCAGCAGACGATTACGCTGCTGCAGCGCATCCGGCAGGAAATTGCATACCGGCGCACCGATCTGCAGCAGCTGTACCGGCAGCTGTGCCGGGAGGGGCTGCTGCCCACAGGCATGGAAATCACATTGCAGCAGCTTCCGGCTCCCGCTGCCCTGACGCCGGGGGAGCAGATGCTGTTTTCAGAATGCATTTCCGGCCTTGGCAGAACGCAGGCGGAACAGGAATGCAGCCGCCTGGCCTATTACATTGCCCGGTTCCAGGATGCCTTGCAGGAAAGCCGGCAGGCAGCGCAGAAACAGCGCGGGCTGCCGGGCCGTCTGGGGGCGGCAGCCGGAGCGGTTCTGGCTTTGATGCTGTTCTGACGGCAGGAGGGAGAAACATCTCATGGAGATCGACCTTGTGTTTAAAATCGCCGCCATCGGGATCATTGTGGCCGTGCTGAACCAGCTGCTGATCCGCTCCGGCCGGGAGGACCAGGCCATGATGACCACGCTGGCCGGACTGGTGGTGGTTTTGTCCATCCTTGTCAAGCAGATCAGCGCACTGTTTGTAACCATCAAGGCCCTGTTCTCCTTATGAGCAGCGCCGTGGTCGTGGTGGGGCTTCTGCTGACGGCTGCCGTGCTGCAGCTTGTACTGCAAAAGTACGCCCCGCTGTACGCCTGGCTGCTCTCGTTGTGTGCAGCAGCGGCTCTGCTGGTGCGTGTGGGCGCTGCTGTGCAGCTGATCTTACAGGGAGCAGCTGCTCTGACCCGGCAGACAGACGGACAAGCCTTTGCCTGCCTGCTGCGCTGTGCGGGCATTCTGCTGCTGACGGATTACACCCGCACACTGTGCGAAGAAGCCGGGGCCGATTCTCTGGGCTGGTGCGCCGGGTTTGCAGGCCGCTGCCTGGTGCTGGCGGCGGCGTACCCGCTGCTGGCAGAAGTCTGTCAACGAATCTGGGGGCTTGCCGGATGAAACGATTCGATCCATTCTGGCGCAGCCTGCTGGCAGCGGTGCTGACGGTGCTTCTGGGCTGCATGTTTCTCCTGGCGGCAGCGGCCGCCAGCCTGGAAGGCCTGCCGGGGCAGGAGCAATGGCAGCCGTACCTGAACGCCGCACCGCAGAATGCGCAGCAGTTTCTGGAGGAGCCGCTGCAGGCACTGCGGGCATTGCTGCCGCAGTCTCCGCTTCGGCTGCTGCGGCAGGTGCTGCACCGATATGCGGACCTGCTGCTGTTTTTGCTGCTGCTGACGGTGCTTTCGTTCCTGCTGGGAGATACCGTAGACAGTACCTTGCTGGAGCTTGCCGCGGCTGGCGGCTGCGGCACCCTTGTATGGAACGACCTGCTGGTACTGGCGCAGACGGTCTGTGAGCAGATGAACAGCTGGAAAAACTTTCTGCTGGGGTTTCTCCCGGTTTACAGCGGCGTGCTGGCCGCAGGCGGAGAGACCCATGCCGGAACAGCAGCCTGCGGGCTTTTGCTGGGCGGACTTTGCGTGCTGGCGCAGGCGGCTGCGTTCTGGGTCTGCCCGCTGCTGCAAAGCTATCTGGCCGTCTGCATGGCGTGCTGCATCAGCCCGCAGAAAAGCCTTGCCGAGGTATGCCGGGCAACCGGAACACTTCTGCGCAAGGGACTTGTATGGCTAGGCCGGGCCTTTGCCCTGCTTCTGGGGCTGCAGCGGGTGGTGGCTTTGCAGCTGGACCGCACTGCACTGCACCTCGGGCAGCTGCTTACCGGCAGTGTGCCGTTGATCGGGCAGGCACTGAGCGGAGCAGCTGAAACGGTTCTGGCCGGGATACAGCTGCTCAAAAGCACACTGGGCATCGCGGCGCTGTTTTTGCTGGGCGCGGATTTTGTGCCGCTGTATCTGGAGCTTCTGCTGCATTTGCTGCTGCTGTCCGGCTGCGGGCTGCTGTGTACGCTGGCAGGCAATCACCGGTGCCAGACTCTGTTCGCCTGCCTGGCAGAAGCAGTGCGCTGCATGGCTGCCGTCACAGCGCTGTTTTTTGAACTGGCATTGTTTGGAGTGGTTCTTCTCATGGCAGTAGGAGGCGGGTAAAATGCAGCAATTGCAACGGGCGGCAGCCCTGTTCTGCCTGGCCTGCATAGGGGCAGAGCTGGCTGCACAGCTGGCAGGGTCTCCCAATGTGCGCAAATGCATAAAAGCCCTGGCGGGGTTATATATTTTAACAGTGCTGCTGCGCATGGTGCCGCAGCTGCCGGGAACACTGGATCTTCCGGCGTTCTCCGGGCAGCCGGTGCAGTTTGCGCAAACTGCCGAGCAGGCCGCTTTGCAATTTGCCGAAGAACAGCTGAACGAACAGCTCCGGGCGGAGTGTGCCAGGCGGTTTGGCACCGAAGTGCAGGCATTGGTTACGCTGCAGCAAAACGGAAATACCGTGGAAGCAAAACAGGTAAGCCTTGCTGTACCGGCTGGCTGCTCCGCCGCTGTCCGGCAGGCCATTGCCGCCTATGTGCAGCAGGAAACCGGAACTGCGCCGATATGGGCAGAGGAAACGTTCCATGAAACAACTTGACGTTGCAGCCCTGCGCGGAAAGCTGAAAACGCAGCAGGGAAAAACTATGCTGGCCGTAGCAGTTGGCACGCTGGCCATGCTGCTCATCTTTCTGTCTGAATTTCTGCCCCAGGATACAGCAGCCCCGGCAGCAGAGTCAACCGACCGCACGGCGGTGTATCAGCAGCAGCTGGAAACCCGCCTGGAAACGCTGATCGGGCAGCTGGATGGAGCCGGCAAAACCGTTGTCATGGTTACTTTGGAAACGGGAGAGGAAGCGGTTTATGCACTGGATACACAATCCGGGCAGATGCAGAGCCAGGAAACGCATGTTCTGCTGGACGATGGCACCGCCCTGACCGAAACCGTCTATCTCCCGCAGGTGCAGGGGGTGGCGGTGCTTTGCGAGGGCGGCAGCGATGTACATGTGGCTGCCCGGATCACCGAGCTGGTGGGTGCACTGCTGGACCTGCCTTCCAATCGCATTTGTGTGGGGCAATCCAAACGCTGAACCATACGGACACAAAGGAGGAACCACCTATGAGAGCACTTTCCAGAAATACACGCCGAGCAACCGCCATTACGCTGGCGGCTGCGCTGGTGATCGCCGTTTATCTCAACTGGCAGTATGCCCGCACCGGAGCCGAACAGGACCTGACGGATGGGGCACAGATGGTGTCTGCCGCAGTGGAGGAACCGGTGGAGGCAGCCGCCATTCTGGACGAACTGCCCACGGAGGCGGAAGCTGCTTCCAGCGTGAGCAAAAACTACGGCGAAGCACAGCTGGTCAGCGTGGCCAACAACAGCGGCACCGCCTTTTTTGAACAGGCCCGGCTCAAGCGGGAAAAGGCACACGATGAAACGCTGGACACCATTCAGAAAACACTGAAAAAAGCCTCTCTTACCGCCGAGGAAAAGAAGGAATATACGGCACAAATGACGGCCGCTCTGGAAGATCTGAATACAGAAAATGAGATCGAAACCCTGATCAAAGCCAAAGGCTTTGCCGACTGCCTGTGCTTTTTGCAGTCCGGCCGGGCAGACCTGACCGTGATGACTTCCGGTGAGCCGCTCAGTGCTGCGCAGGTGGCACAGATCCGGGACGTTGTGCTGGGCAAGAGCAGCGTTACCGCCCAGAACATCACCGTGACCGAGGTGAAATGACCCGCAGGCCGGTTCTGCTTCCAACGCAGAGTTTTCCAAACAAGTATTGAAATCACCCCTGCGTTAATGGTATAATAACAATATCATACAAACAAAGATGCATAAAAGTTCCCTGCACAGCACAAACCGTGGCTGGCAGGGAGCGTTTGAAACACAAAAAGCAGCATGGCTGCTTTTGGATGGAGGACAGCACAATGGATTTACAGAACATGGATCTTCAGGGCGGCAGCCTTCAGATTTCAACCGAAGTAATCGCCAAGATTGCACGCTGTGCCGCACTGGAAGTGGACGGCGTTGCCGAGGTGTCCTGCGGCAAGCAGAATCAGAAGATCAGGGATCTGCTGGAGATCGCCAGTATTCAGCCGCCGGTTGTGGTGGAAATGCGGGATGGTACCGCAGAGCTTACGCTGCACCTGATGATGGCCAGCGGTGCCCGCGTTCCTGCTGTGGCGGAAAAGGTGCAGGAGAACGTGAAGAATGCTGTGCAGAACATGACCAACGTTACGGTCAGCCGCGTAAACCTGGTTCTGGCTGGTCAGGTGGAAGAACAGCAGTAAACAATTTGAGAGAGAACGAGCGCACCTCCTCGCAGGGGAACCCCGGCGGGGAGCGTTCGTGTTGTGAAAGGATCATTATGGAAAACATTTTGCCCCGTAGAGAAGCACGCGAAAATGCATTTTTGCTGGCATTTTCGCAGACGTTTGGCGATGTGCCGCTGGACGAAGCGCTGACCAACCACGCTGAAAATGATGAGGAGCACCCGGTGGATGCCTTCAGCAAGCTGCTGCTGAACGCCTACTACGATCATTCCGCCGAAGTGGATGATGAGATCCGCTCTCATCTGCGCAACTGGACCATGGAGCGCCTGCCCCGTGTCAGCCTGACGGTGCTGCGCCTTGCCATTGCCGAAATGCTGTTTGGTGCAGAGCACAAGCCCAGTGTTGCCATCAACGAGGCCGTGGAGCTGACCAAAAAGTACGGCGCAGACGAGGACTATCAGTTTGTGAACGGCCTGCTTGGTGCAGTTGCACGCGACCACGGCCTGAGCGAGGAAGCCGCAGCGGAGCCGGCTGAGCAGTGAGCCGCCTTACACTGGGGTTTGACACAAGCAACTATGCAACCTCTCTGGCAGTTTTTGACACAGCCGGAGAGGTTGTTTGCGCAAAGAAGCGCTTTTTGCCGGTTAAACCCGGTCAGCTTGGGCTGCGGCAGAGCGATGCGCTGTTCCACCACACGGTGGCTTTGCCGGAAATGCTGCAGGAACTGGCACAGGAAGTGGACCTGACCCGGATTGAAGCTGTGGGTGTTTCGCAAAAGCCGCGCCCGGTGGAGGGCAGCTACATGCCCTGCTTCCTGGCCGGTGTCAGTGCTGCTACGTCGTTTGCGGCGGCCCGCGGCATTCCGCTGATCCATACAACCCATCAGCAGGGCCATGCGGCAGCGGCGCTGTATGCCGCAAAGGGGCCGGAGCTGTTTGAGCAAAAAGTGCTTTTGTTTCACATTTCCGGCGGCACAACGGATCTGCTGCTCTGTGATGCAGTGCGGCAGATCACGCCCCTGGGCACCAGCACCGATCTGTATGCCGGGCAGGCGGTGGACCGTGTGGGGGTCAAACTGGGCTTTGGCTTCCCGGCGGGAGCAGAGGTTTCCCGGTTGGCTGCGCAGTGCAGCGAAGAAATCAAGCCCAAATCCAGCGTCAAAGGGCTGCAATGCAGCCTTTCCGGGCTGGAAAACCAGTGCAACGCCCTGCTTGCTGCCGGAAAAACACCGGAATATGTCTGCAAATACTGCCTGCTCTGTGTGGCAGATACCGTGGTAAAAATGACCAAAGCCGCCCAAAAAGAATATCCCGGGCTGCCGGTGGTCTGTGCAGGCGGCGTGATGAGCAGCGATGTGATCCGGGCCTGGGTACAGCGGCGGCTGCCCCAAGTTTATTTCGTTCCGGGGCAGTATTCCAGCGACAATGCCATTGGCGTGTCCATTCTTGCTGCACAGGAGGCCGGGTTATGGCTGAAGTGATCTCTGTTTCAGAGCTGAACCATTACGTCAAGACATTGCTGGATGTCAACGATGCACTGTTTGATCTGGCTCTGCGGGGAGAGATCGCCAACTTTGTGCAGAACGCGCGCAGCGGGCACTGCTATTTTACCCTGCGGGATGAAACCAGCAGCGTAAAAGCAGTGATGTTCCGCTCCGATGCACGGCAGCTGGCATTCCGCCCGGAAGAGGGAATGCGCGTGGTCGTGCGCTGCCGCGCCACACTTTATGAGCGCGATGGCGCATTCCAGCTCTATGTGAACGACATGTTCCCGGATGGCATCGGTGCAGCACAGCTGGCGCTGGAACAGCTGAAGGCGAAACTGGAAAAAGAAGGGCTGTTTGATGCAGCGCACAAAAAGCCGCTGCCGCGCTACCCCAAAACCATCGGGCTGGTTACCAGCAAAACCGGGGCGGCCCTGCAGGATATCCGCAATGTAATTGGCCGCCGGTGGCCGATGGTGCACTTGCTGCTCTGCCCGGTTACAGTGCAGGGGTTTGAAGCGGCTGCACAGGTGGCTGCCGCCATCCGCACGCTGGACCAAAGCGGAAAAGTGGACGAGATCATTGTGGCACGCGGCGGCGGCAGCCGGGAGGACCTTTGGGTGTTCAACGCAGAGGTGATTGCCCGCGCAGCCTTCCGGTGCAAAACGCCGCTGATCAGTGCCATTGGTCATGAGATCGACTACACCATTCTGGACTTTGTAGCCGATCAGCGTGCGCCGACTCCTTCGGCGGCGGCAGAGCTTGCCGTGCCCGACCGGGAAGAAGAAGCACGTGTTTTGCTGGATTTACAACAAAATATTTGCAAAAATATGCAAAAACGGCTGAGTTTGTGCTATAATGAGTGGGAACAATACAACTTTGTGTTGGAACAGGGGTTGTCGCGCCGGATCTGGAAGAGCGAAACGGCCCGCCTGAACAGCCTGCAGCAGGCAATTTGCGCACAAATGCAGCAGCGTATGGCAGAAAAGCAGACGCAGCTGCGTCATGCGGCAGAGCTGACGGCATCCCTCAGCCCATATCATACCCTGGCCAGAGGCTATGCCATGGTCAGAACCCCCAAAGGAACCGTCCGGGCAGTGGGTCAGCTGCAGCCGGAAGATACCGTTTATGTACAGGACGCATTCCACCGGGCAAGGTGCCGTGTGGAGACTGTGGAGGAAATCAATGAGAGCACCCAAAAGCTTTGAAGAGGGAATGGAGCGGCTGAACGCCCTTCTGGCCCAGATGCAGCAGCCGGAAACAACGCTGGCAGAATCGGTCAAACTGTATGCAGAAGCGGCTTCGCTGATGGAGTACTGCCACAATACGCTGGAAAAAACTGCTCTCCAGATTGATGAAATTGATGCAAAGCTTACCGGACTGACCGCAACCGCACAGGAGGAAAACTGATGGAGTATCAAGCAAAGTACCAGGAATATCTCGCGCAGGCTTCCAAGGCGCTGGAGGAAGCATGTGCGCAGTTTTTACCGGAAGAATCGGAAGTCTGCCGCGCCGCACGGTACAGCCTGCTGGGCGGCGGCAAGCGCATCCGTGCCGTCTTGGTTCTGGCCGTCTGCGAAATGCTGGGCGGCGACCTGCAGGCAGCCGGCTCGTTCAGCGCTGCAGTTGAAATGCTGCACTGCTACTCGCTGATTCACGATGACCTGCCCTGTATGGACAACGATGATCTGCGGCGCGGGCGGCCGTCCTGCCACAAGGCGTTTGGCGAATCGACCGCTATGCTGGCTGGTGATGTTCTGCTGACGGAAGCTTTTGAGGTGATTGCCAATGCGCCTGCCTCTCCGCTGGCCTGTGTACAGGCAGCTCGGGCGCTTGGTGCCGGTGCCGGTAGCCGCGGCATGGTCTACGGCCAGGAGCTGGATCTGAAATATGAGGCCCTTGCTGCCACGGAAGACCAGCTGCGTTTGATCCACCGCAACAAGACCGGGGCGCTCATCAATGCAGCCATCCAGATGGGTGCTGCTGCTGCCAATGCCACCGATGCACAGAAAAAGGCATTGGAACAGTATGCTTACGGCATTGGCCTGGTATTCCAGATCGTGGACGATGTGCTGGATGTGACCAGCACGCCGGAGGAACTGGGCAAGCCCATTGGCAGCGACAGCGAAAACGGCAAAACAACCTTTGTAACCCTGTACGGTGTGCAGGGTGCCATGGAGCTTGCACAGCAGCTGAACGAAGAAACCTGTGCCACTCTGCGTGAGCATTTTGGTGATAAGGCGGAATTTTTGCAGCAGCTCGCACAGCAGCTGCTGACACGTAAAAAATAAAGCGGAATCTGTTCCGCAAACAACAAAAGGGGACCCCCAATGATGCAGTTTATTCGTGAGCTTCTCTCGGTCAATCAGATCCTTACCGTGTCGCTTCTGGGCTGGTTTGTTGCACAGGTTCTGAAAACCATCATCAACTTTATTTTGTTGGGCAAATTCCAGTTAGAACGCATGTGGGGCGATGGCGGTATGCCCAGTGCACACAGTGCCACCGTATGCGCCATGGTCATTGCCACAGGCCGCTGCGAGGGCGTATCGTCCGCTATTTTTGCGGTAGCCAGTGTGGTAGCCATCATCACCATGCACGATGCCATGGGCGTCCGGCACGAAACCGGCGAGCAGGCAAAGGTGCTGAATCAGATGATCGACCAGTGGATTGACGTCAGCGAGAAAAACGCACCGTTCCTGCAGAATATGCACCTGAAGGAAATGGTCGGCCATACGCCGCTGCAGGTGGTGGCTGGTGTGCTGGTGGGTGCTGCCGTGGGCTTTTTGTACCCGCTTGCGTAAGTGCTTTGCACGCGGCAGAGCGTGCAGGAAAATCCAATTGCTAAAGGACGTGTGATTATGGGATCTTTGCTGCTGGACAGCATCAATCAGCCCAGTGATTTAAAAAAACTGAACAACCAGCAGGTGGAGCAGCTTTGTTCGGAGATCCGGCAGTTTTTGCTGGAAAACATCTCAAAAACCGGCGGACATCTTGCCTCCAACCTGGGCACGGTAGAGCTGACGGTTGCGCTGCACCGGGTGTTGGAAACGCCCCGGGATAAAATCGTGTTCGATGTGGGACACCAGTGCTATACCCACAAACTGCTGACCGGACGCCGGGAACAGTTTGGCAAGCTGCGCCAGCTGGACGGCATTTCCGGCTTTCCGAACCCGAACGAAAGCGTACACGATGCTTTCATTGCAGGCCATGGCAATACCGCTCTTTCGCTGGCCATCGGCATGGCCTGGGCCAAAAAGATTCACAAGGAGCCGGGCCTTGTGGTAGCCATCATCGGAGATGGTGCATTTACCGGCGGCATGGTCTACGAGGGCATGAACAACATCGGCAGCCTGGACAACCTGCTGGTGATCCTGAACGATAACAAAATGTCCATTTCCAAAAATGTGGGAGCGCTGGCACGGTATCTCACCCACCTGCGCACCACAACGGCCTATTTTGATGCCAAGGATAATGTGCGCAGCTTTTTGGACAGTGTTCCGGTGGTGGGTACTCCGCTGAAAAATGTGATCACAGAGAGCAAGTCGCTTGTGCGGCGGGCCATGTATCACTCCACCATGTTTGAGGATATGGGGTTCCAGTACATCGGGCCGATGGATGGCCACAACGTAGAGGAATTGGAACGCACGCTCCGGATCATCAGCAAGCGCCCCGGGCCGCATTTTCTACACATTGTCACCAAAAAGGGCAAGGGCTATCAGCCTGCCGAGATGAACCCCGGCAATTACCACGGCGTATCGGCTTTTGGTCCGGACGGAATTCCGGACCCTGAAGTGGCCCCGAAGGAGTCTTTCTCGACCGTGTTTGGTCATACGCTGGAAAAAGAAGGAATGATCAACCCACAGATCTGTGCCATTACGGCTGCCATGAAATATGGAACCGGCCTGCAGTTCTTTGCCCACAGCCACCCGGAACGGTTCTTTGACGTGGGTATGGCAGAACAGCATGCAGTTACCTTTGCAGCCGGTCTGGCCAGCCAGGGAATGCTGCCGGTGGTCTGCCTGTATTCCACCTTCCTGCAGCGCTCCTATGATCAGATCATTCATGACGTGAACTTGTTAAAGGAAAACGTTGTGTTTGCCATAGACCGCGCCGGGTTTGTGCCGGGAGACGGCGAGACCCACCAGGGCATTTACGATCCGGCATTCCTGAGCCAGATCGGCATTCCGCTGTATGCACCGTCCAACTATGCAGAGCTGAAGTATTGGCTCCATGCTCTGCTGCACGATGCAGAACATGGCCCTCGGGCGATCCGTTACCCGCGCGGAGGAGAATCCGGCTGCCTTGCCCAGTACAAATGCACCGGGCAGACATTCGATCTTCTGCAGCAGCAGGAGGGCGCACAGACGGTGCTGATCAGCTATGCCGATGAGGTGGAGGATATTCTGCAGGCACAGGAAATTCTGACGAAAGAACGCATTTCCTGTGATGTGATCAAACTTGTAAAGATGTATCCCTTTACAGAAGAATTTGTCGATGCTGTGTGTGATTATAAAAACGTGCTGTTTGCCGAGGAATGCGTTGCTTCCGGCGGCATTGGAGAGCATCTGGAATATGCCCTGCAGCAAAAAGGCTGGAATGGCCGGTATCTGCACGCCGCTGTGCGCACGGCCTGCCTGCCGCATGCAACGGTCCCGCAGATCAAACAGACCACCGGACTGGATGCAGAACACCTTGCGCAGGCGGTGCGCGGGATGCAGAGAAAAGGAGATTCGGAATCGTGAAAATTCGTTTGGATCAATATCTTGTTCAGCACGGAATGGTGCAGAGCCGCGAGCGTGCAAAAGCACTGATCATGTCCGGCATTGTTTTTGTCAATGAGCAGAAAGTGGACAAGGCCGGCGAGATGATCAAGGAAGATGCCAAGGTGGAAGTGCGCGGGCACGACATCGGCTATGTCAGCCGCGGCGGCCTGAAGCTGGAAAAGGCAATGCAGTGCTTCCCGCTGACCCCGAACGGCAAAGTGTGCATGGACATTGGTGCATCCACCGGCGGCTTTACGGATTGTATGCTGCAGAACGGAGCGGTCAAGGTGTATGCCGTGGATGTGGGGTACGGGCAGCTTGCCTGGAGCCTGCGCACCGATGAACGTGTGGTAAACATGGAGCGCACCAACATCCGCAATGTAACGCCTGAGGACCTTGCTGAGCCGATCGAATTTTTCAGTGTGGATGTTTCATTCATTTCGCTGCATCACATTTTCCCGGTGGCGCAGAAGATCACTACGCCGGACGCTATGGGCGTCTGCTTGGTCAAGCCGCAGTTTGAAGCCGGACGGGAAAAGGTGGGCAAAAATGGTGTTGTGCGTGACCCGGCCACCCACCGGGAAGTGCTGCACAATGCCATGGGCTACGCCGCCGCAAATGGATTTGCGGTGCGCGGACTGGACTTCAGCCCGGTCAAAGGCCCGGAAGGCAACATTGAATATCTGATGTTTGTGCAGAAGAGCGAAGAGCCATGTGTGCTGGACGATTCTGCCGCTGAGCAGGTGGTTGCCGCCAGCCATACGACCCTGGACCGCTGAGGCAGCTGCTCTGCCCGGTGAAAAAACAGACGGACGAGAAGGGAGCATTGGAATGACGGTTTATATTTCTCCCAACCCCGGAAAAATTTCTGCCAGTGAGGTTGCACTGCGTGCAGCCCAGATCCTTTTGACCCACAACGCCACTGTTCTGATGTGCGATGCGCTGCGGGAGACCTGCAGTACAATGGGCGTGGAGTATCTCCCGCTGGAAACCTGCCTGGAGCGTGCAGACGTGATTTTGACGATCGGCGGCGATGGAACGATCCTGCATGAAGCCGGTCTTTCGCTCAAGCACTCCAAGCCGATCCTGGGCATCAACCTTGGCCGCTGCGGCTTTCTGGCTACCTGCGAAGTCAACGAAATGGAGACAAAGCTCTCGGCGGTTGCACGCGGGGAATTCCAGCTGGACAACCGGATGCTGCTGTATGCCCGCATTCTGGGCAATGATGGCTGGGAAGGCCATGCCCTGAATGACGTGGTGGTCACAAAAGGACGGCTGCAGCAGGCTATCGACTTCAGCATTTACTGTGACGATATCCTGGTGGAGCATTACCGCGGCGATGGCGTGATCGTGGCAACCCCCACCGGTTCCACGGCTTATTCGCTTGCGGCGGGCGGCCCCATTCTGGACTCGCAGACCAAGGGCATTGTGGTCACCCCCATCTGCCCGCACAGCCTGGCAAGCCCGGCTATGGTGTTTGCCCAGGAGCGCAAACTGAATGTCTGCGTGGGGCAGGTAGCGGATGATGAGGTGTTCATCAGCTGTGATGGTGCAGCCGGTTACCCGCTGAAAGCCGGAGCTACCGCAGAGATCCGGCTCTCGGATCAGATCGTGCAGCTGATCACATTCAGCAAGGCCGACCAGTTCCAGGCCATTGATCAGAAGCTGCGGAGCAGACGATAAGAGGGGAGATGCAATTTTATGGGACGCAGCCGGAAAGAAGATGCCCGAAGCAAAGGAGACCGTTTGCAGACGATCCTTCGCCTTGTGCAGGAATACCCCATCAGCCGACAGGAAGTTCTGCTGGACTACCTGCGCAAGGAAGGGGTTGAAGTAACACAGGCAACCATTTCCCGCGATATCCGGGAGCTGAGCCTGGTCAAGGCAGCCACGCCGGAAGGGTACCGCTATGTTTCCAGCCGGAACGAGAGCTTCAACCCCAAAACGCAGGGCCGCTTTGAAACGATTTTCCATGAATCGGTGCTGGGGGTGGACTACGCCGGGCACGTAGTGCTGGTGAAGTGCTACTCTGGCATGGCCAATGCGGCCTGCGAAGTATTTGACGCTCTGCAGTGGAAAAATGTGGTTGGTACCCTTTCGGGCGATGATACATTTCTCATCGTGGCGCGCTCGGAGCGGGATGCAAAAACCATCTGTTCGGAGCTGACCCGGCACATTGGGCAAAAATAATGCAGGAGAGAAAAAACCATGTTAAACAGCCTGCAAATTGAAAACGTTGCGGTCATCCAGAAAGCTGAGGTGCATTTTCAGCCGGGGCTGAATGTACTCACCGGCGAGACCGGTGCCGGCAAATCCATTCTGATCGACTCGATCAATGCCATTCTGGGCAGCCGCACTTCCAAGGACCTGGTGCGCACCGGGGCTTCCAAGGCAGTGATCCGTGCCGCCTTTGATCAGGTGCCCACCCGCGTGCTGGACAGCCTTGAGCGCGCCGGATACGAGCGCTCGGAAGAGCTGATGCTGAGCCGCGAGATCACCGCAGAGGGCAAAAGCACCTGCCGGATCAACGGTATGCCGGCCACTGCGGCTGTTCTGCGGGAGCTGTGCGGGGGCCTGATCAACATCAACGGGCAGCACGATTCGGTCGGCCTTCTGAATCCGGCCCGCCACACGGGAATTTTGGACGATTATGCGCAGAATACAGAGGCATACCGGGCCTATTATACCCTTTACCGCCAGCTTGTGACGATCAAAAAAGAGCTGGATGCCAGGATTCTGGACGAGAGCGAAAAGCAGCGCAGAATGGACCTGCTGAGCTACCAGGTGCAGGAAATTGAAAATGCTGCACTGACTGCGGGCGAAGAGCAGACGCTGGAGGCCCGCCGCAAGGTGCTGGCCAACGCATCCACCATCCGGGACAGCATTGCCAAGGCCTACGCGCTGCTTTCCGGGGATGATGAAACGTCCGGAGCAGTGGACCTGCTGGGAGAAGCTTCCAATGCAGCCGATGCCGCAGCCCAGCTGGACGATGCTCTTTCAGACACCGCAGGGCAGCTGATGGACCTGTATTACTCTGCCAAAGATGCGGCAGCAGATCTGATCGGGCGGCTGGATGCTTACGATACAAACGATGCTGAACTGGATGAAATTGAACAGCGGCTGGATCTTTTGTACAAGCTCAAACGGAAGTATGGCGATACCGTAGAGGATGTGATCGCCTTTGGGCAGAAAGCCCGGGAAGAACTGGAAGCAATTCAGACCTCTGAGCAGCGGTACGACCACCTGCAGGCCGAGAAGCTGCGTCTTTACGGCCTGGCCCGTGAAAAGGCCGAAGCACTGACCCAGACCCGTCTGAAAGCGTTTGAAGAGCTGAACCGGCGCATTTCCGGCACGCTGAATTTTCTGAACATGCCGGGCGTGCGCATGACACTGCGCCACACCCGCGGTCCGCTGGCGAGCCATGGGCAGGACAGCATCGAATTTTATATTTCCACAAACCCCGGAGAGGCGCCCAAACCGCTGGCGAAGATTGCATCCGGCGGCGAGCTGAGCCGCATCACGCTGGCCATCAAAAATGCCATGGCCGACAAGGATGCGGTGCCCACGGTGATCTATGACGAAATTGACAGCGGTGTTTCCGGCAAGGCCGCCGGGCGCATTGGCGAAGTGCTGCGGCAGAGCGCCAAAGGGCATCAGATCCTTTGCATCACCCACACGGCGCAGATTGCCGCCTTGGCCGACTGCCACCTGCTGATCCAGAAAAATGTGGCCAATGAGCGCACCTATACCGAGATTCACCCGTTGGATGAAGAGGGCAGGGTAGAAGCACTGGCCCGTTTGATCTCCGGAGATCACGTGACCGAGCTTTCGCGCGCAAATGCCCGCGAAATGCTGGAAGCAAGGCTTGACAAGCCCACCGGCTTGTGATAAAGTATTGGTTGTGAATGGCGATGAAGGGAACAAGTACCCTGAAGTGCTTTGCCCAGAGAGGCCCCGGTTGGTGAAAGGGGCTGCAGAGCAGCAGGCGAAATACCTCCCGGAGCTGCAGGCTGAATGCCGTCCAACGGTTAGTAGGCTGTGCCGCGTGCGAGCGTTACAAACGCAGGAGTGTCACTTCTACTCTGGGGTGCGCACTCGTGAGGCTGTTTCTGTGAGGAAACGGCAAACAGAGGTGGTACCGCGAAGTTTTCTCGCCCTCTGCCAAATTTCAGTTTGGCAGAGGGCGTTTTTGTTTCCTCTGCCCCATAAAACAGGAGGACTTTCCCATGACTTTGTACGAAGAACTCAAGGCACGCGGCCTGGTGGCACAGATCACCGATGACGAGATCATTGACGTGATCAACAACGGCAAGGCCACTTTTTACATCGGCTTTGACTGCACTGCCGACAGCCTGACCGCCGGCCACTTTATGGCCCTGACCCTGATGAAGCGCCTGCAGATGGCAGGCAACAAGCCCATCGCCCTAATCGGCGGCGGCACCACCATGATCGGTGACCCTTCCGGCCGCACCGATATGCGCAAGATGCTGACCAAGGAGGACATTGCCCACAACGCTGCCTGCTTCAAAAAGCAGATGGAGAAGTTCATTGATTTCTCTGATGGCAAAGCTCTGATGCTGAACAACGCCGACTGGCTGCTGAACCTGAACTACGTGGAACTGCTGCGTGATGTGGGTGCCTGCTTCTCGGTGAACAATATGCTGCGCGCCAAGTGCTATGAGCAGCGCATGGAGAAGGGCCTGTCCTTCCTGGAATTCAACTACATGATCATGCAGAGCTACGACTTCTACTACATGTTCCAGCACTATGGCTGCAACATGCAGTTTGGCGGCGATGACCAGTGGAGCAACATGCTGGGCGGCACTGAGCTGATCCGCCGCAAGCTGGGCAAGGATGCTTACGCCATGACCATTACGCTGCTGACCGACTCCCAGGGCAAGAAGATGGGCAAGACTGCCGGCAATGCCGTCTGGCTGGACCCCAATAAGACCAGTCCCTTTGAGTTCTACCAGTACTGGCGCAATGTGGGCGATGCCGATGTGATGAAGTGCATCCGGATGCTCACCTTCCTGCCGCTGGAGCAGATTGATGAGATGAGCACCTGGAAGGATCAGCGCCTGAATGAGGCCAAGGAGATTCTGGCCTACGAGCTGACCAGCATGGTGCACGGCAAGGAAGAGGCCGAAAAGGCTCAGAATGCAGCCCGTGCTCTGTTCAGCGGCAATGCCATGGACACCGAGCATATGCCCAGCACGCAGCTGACCGAAGCCGATCTGACCGATGGTTCCATTGGCATTCTGACCCTGATGGTCAAGGCTGGCCTGGCCGCTTCCAACGGCGAGGCACGCCGCCTAGTGGTGCAGGGCGGTGTTCTGGCCGATGGTGAGAAAGTTGCTGCTCCGACTGTCAGCTTTACCGCCGAGCAGCTGGCCAAGGGCATCGTGATCAAAAAGGGCAAAAAGATTTACCACAAGGTTACCCTGTAACCAAATGCGATTCCGATAAAAAAGCAGTGGAACGTCCCCCAAACGGGGATGCTCCACTGCTTTTTTGCTGCCGTTTTATTCCACAGCCAGAATGCCCTGCCCTTGCAGAACCTTTCCGGATGCAATTACTTCCACGCAGGTATAGTCCTGTGTGTTGGTCACGATCACCGGTGCCGTCAGCCGATAACCGGCCGCCTCAATCGCTTTTTCGTCAAAGCGCAGCAGCAGCTGGCCTTTCTGCACATGATCGCCGACTTTTACCTGCGGTGCATAGCCCTGGCCGCTCAGCTCCACCGTGTCCATTCCTACATGAATCAGAACATCCACGCCATCCGGGGAACAGATGCCAATGGCATGGCCGGCATCTGCCACTTGGTCGATCACGCCGTCAAAGGGAGCAACCACTTCTCCGCAGGACGGCTCAATGGCGCAGCCTTTGCCAAGGACCTCACTGGAAAAGACCGGGTCCTCGATCCGGGTCAGCGGGCGGATGGTTCCGGTAATCGGTGCTCCGACCACAAACTTATCCTCTTCTGCCACCGGGCCGCTCCCTGCATGTGCGTGGAAAAGCCGCTTCCAGAAACGGCGGAAGGGGTTTTCTTCCGGCTGTGAAGCTGCTGCACCAGCCTTGGGGGCCGGTGCAATGCGTCCTGCTGCGCAAACCGCATCGTATACGGCAGGCACATGGCTGCCGATCACCAGCATATACTGCCCGCCGCTGCGAATGACCGTTACGATTCCTTCGGTGTGCTTCAGCACATCGGTATGGGCTTTGGTTTCGTCCTTCAGGCGGAAGCGCAATCGGGTGAGACAGTGCGTCAGAGACACAATGTTGGCTCTTCCGCCCACATTCCGGATGATGGTATGTGCAAGCCCATCATATTTGCTCATGGTTTCTCACTCCTTTGCGAAACATCCTTCTCCATTTTTCATTCCTGCCGCAAAAAAGGACCTGGCCGTTTGGCGCGGCCAAGCCCTTAAAACGGTTACAGATTACAGCTCGTAGGCTTTTTTCAGGGCCTCATAAGCGGCATCCTCATTTTCTGCATGGACCAGCAGCGAAATATCCAGGTCGCTGGTGGTGATCAGCAGCACCTCAATGCCCGCCATGGCCAGTGCATTCAGAGCGCGGGCTGCAACACCGCAGCTGGTTACCATCTCCTCACCAAAGAGGTTCAGCTTGGAGTAGCCAACACTGATCAGCGGGGAAGCCTTGGCATCCTTGTCCAGATTGGCGGCAGAAATGGCCTTCATCACCAGCGGCAGGTCGCTGCTGGATGCCGTAAAGCTGAAATCAATGGTGGTGCCGTGCGGGGCGCTCTGGCTGATCATATCCACAACAACCCCATTGTCCGCAAAGATCTGCAGGTAGCGTGCCAGGCTGTTGCCCTTGAATTCCACATCCTGCACGCTGATCATCATCAGGCTCGGCTCAATGTTGATTTTCGATACTCCGTACATAAAAACACTCCATTCTGCCCGGCATACGGGCGTGAACCCATAGGGATATTCTGTGTCTGACGGTCAGGCAAGTTCCAAAAACTCGCTGCTGATGTTTTTTTGCGCG
>CAVIXY010000029.1:0-3307 GCA_963646665.1 Bacteroides sp. CAG:545 | reverse complement strand
TGTTCTCCAGATTAAATTCCGGGTACTTTTCCCGCACACCGTGTTTCTGCGCAAGCTCTGCGGTGTAATCCTTGAAAAGATAAGTACGCACATCCGTTTTGCCGGTGTTGTAATGCGTTACTGTGGGGTGAAGCTTCGGTTCCAGCACTGCCAAATGCACCGTGCCGTCCGGGTCCGTGGTTTTCTGGAACTGCAGGGTCAGAATTGCGCCCACCAGTTCATCCGGACGGTTCTGCGTGCTCAGGAAATTGCCCAGGGAATAAGCCACAAAGGTTTCCCGGCCATCGGCGGCAGTAAGCCACTGTGCATCCTGCAGCACGTGCGGGTGGGTGCCCACGATCACATCTGCACCCCAGTCTGCAAGATTCTGGGCAAGGGTGCGCTGGCTGTCCACAATGGTGTGGCTGTCCTCAACGCCCCAATGCACACCCACCACCACAAAATCTGCTGCCTTGCGTGCTGCACGCACCTGCCGCTCGATCACATCGGTCTGGCTGGTGTAGATCACATTGGCTGTCATGGCGCTGCTTTGCGGAATACCGTTGGTGTGCTCAGTGTACGAAAGATAGGCAATGGTCACGCCATCAACGGTCTGCAGGGGGATACGGTCGTAGTCCGCTTCGCCTTTCCACAGGCCGGTGGTTACCACATCCTCCGGCATACTGTCCCAAAAGCGGAGCGTTGCTGCAATACCGGAAGCGCCTTTGTCGTAGGTGTGGTTGTTGGCAAGGCTGAACACCCGCACGCCTGCCCGGTACAGTGCCCGTGCACAATCGCCCGGCGTGGAAAAGCACGGGTAGGACGATGGCTCCAGCTCATCGTTGCAGAGCGTTTCCTGGTTGATCCAGTTGATGTCCTGCTGGGCGTAGAACGGAGCAATGTGCTCGTAGCAATAATCAAAGCTGTAGCCGGTTCCGTTTGCACGCCGGGCGGCCTGCTTGTAAATGGGGGAGTGGATCAGATTATCGCCGGTCGCGGAAAAACGCAGCGTCTGCACCACTGGCTCCGGCAGCGGTTCCGGCTCTTCCTCTACCGAGGAAGCCGGCTGCTCCGGCGCGCTTTCCGCCGGGCTTGTAGCCGGTTCTATGCCGCCCACCGGGATGCTGCCCGGAAACAGGAACCGGGGCAAAAGCCCGATGCACACGGCAAGCACGCAGACTGCCGCTGCGGCTCCCAGAAGCCAGGCCAGTCGCTTTCCCAGCTGCCGCCGCGCCGCCGGGCGGTGTCTGGGAGGAGTGGATTGCTTTTTCATGATTCTGTTTTGAACCTCCTGCACAGTCCGGCTTTTGACCCGTGCTGTACGGCATCAGGGGTGAATGAATGTCAGATTGATGCGATCAGATCGCCCATGTTGTACAGGCCCGGCTCCTTTTTGGCCAGGTAAACGGCGGCATTGATGGCACCGTTGGCAAAAATGCTGCGGGAATAAGCCGTGTGCTTGAGGGTGATCACCTCGTCCGGGCCGCAGAACAGCACTTCGTGGTCGCCCACAATGCTGCCGCCGCGCACCGAGCTGATACCGATCTCCTTGGCATCGCGCTTCTGGCGGACCTCAGAGCGGTTGTACACATAATGATAAGCGCCATCGTTCTGCTCGTTGATGGCGTCTGCCAGCATCAGTGCCGTGCCGCTGGGGGCATCCAGCTTGTTATGATGGTGCTGCTCCACGATCTCCACATCATAGTTGACGCCCAGAATGGCAGAGGCACGCTTGCACAGTTCCGACAGCACATTGATGCCCATGGACATGTTGGCGCTCTTGAACACGGGCACCGTGCGGGACAGCTGCACCAGCTTGAGCTGCAGCTCTTCCGACAGGCCGGTGGTGCATACCACGAGGGGCAGCTTGTGCTCCTCACAATAAGGCAGAGCCTTTTCCACTGCGGCAGGGGAGCTGAAGTCGATGACCACATCGCCCTTGCCGTTCAACTTTTCCAGGCTGTCGTATACGGGAATGCTGTTCTGCTCCCCATCTTTTACATCAATACCGGCCACCACGCGGCAGTCCTCACGCTGTGCGATCATCTCGCACAGAACGTGGCCCATGCGGCCGCCAATGCCCTGAATTACAATTTCCGTCATTGTTTTTCGTCCTTTCTCTCCATGCATACTGCATCAGAATACGGCAAAATGCCCGGAGATGAACTCTCGCCGGGCATTTGCAGAATCGTTTTAGTGCTGCGTCAGGCCGACCATTGCCTGCTCGATCCGCTCCTTGTGCGCATCGCTAGGCTCCACCAGCGGCAGACGGCAGGGGCCTGCCTGCCAGCCCAGCACGTTCATGGCATACTTGACCGGGATGGGGTTCACTTCGCAGAACAGCGCATCGGACAGCGGCAGCATTTCCAGCTGCAGTTCGCGGGCCTTTGCGGTGTCGCCGTCAAAGAAGGCCTTGCAGCAATTGTGCACCAGCTCCGGGGCTACATTGGAAACCACGCTGATCACGCCCTTGCCGCCCAGAGACAGCAGGGGAACCACCTGATCATCGTTGCCGGAATAAATGTTCAGCTCATCGCCGCACAGGGCCGCGATCTTGGCTACCTGCGAAATATTGCCGGAAGCCTCCTTGATGCCGTTGATCAGCGGGTGCTTGCTCAGCTCCAGTGCCGTCTCCGGGGCAATGTTCAGGCCCGTGCGGGAGGGCACGTTGTACACGATCACCGGGATGCCGCCGGCCTCGGCCATGGCGGTAAAGTGAGCCACCAGACCGGCCTGCGAGGTCTTGTTGTAATAGGGGGTAACCATCAGCAGGGCATCGGCACCGCACTCGGCAGACTTGGCCGCCAGAGCACAGCCATGGTCGGTATCATTGGAACCGGCACCTGCAATCACGGGCACGCGGTGATTTACCGTGTCCACCGTAAACTTGATGGCAGCCAGCTGCTCTTCATCGGTCATGGTAGAGCACTCGCCGGTGGTGCCGCAGATGATGATTGCATCGGTGCTGCGCGCAATCTGATCCTCAATGATGCGGCCCAGCTCGTCAAAATTGATGCTGCCGTCCTCATACATCGGGGTGATAATGGCCACACCTGCGCCGGTAAAGACAGGATTCTTCATAGAAAAAACTCCTTTGCTGCGTTCACACGCAAAAATTGTACTCAGTCAAAATAGCCCTTGGCTGCCAGCAGCTCGGCCAGCAGAACGGCACCGCCTGCAGCACCGCGCAGGGTGTTGTGGCTCATGCAGGCAAACTTGTAGTCAAACAGGGTGTCCTCCCGCAGGCGGCCGATGCACACAGCCATGCCGTTCTCGGTGTTGCGGTCCAGCTTGGGCTGCGGACGATCCGGCTCGGTGAAGTAGTGCA
>CAVIXY010000028.1:0-23307 GCA_963646665.1 Bacteroides sp. CAG:545 | reverse complement strand
CAAAACCCTTCAGGCCCACCACTTCCAGCATATCGCGCACCTTGCGGCGGATGGTTTCTTCGTCCATCTTTTTCAGGCGCAGGCCAAAGGCCACGTTCTCGAACACATTCAGGTGCGGGAACAGTGCGTATTTCTGGAACACCGTGTTCACCGGGCGCTTGTAGGGCGGCACGCCGGTAATATCCTCGCCCTTCAGCAGCACCTTGCCGGAATTAGGTTCCAGAAAGCCTGCGATCAGGCGCAGTGTGGTGGTTTTGCCGCAGCCGGAAGAGCCCAGCAGCGTCACAAACTCTTTGTCATGGATGTCCAGGTTCAGCCCATCCAGAATGCGCTGACCATCAAATTCCACCACGATATCCCGCAGTGAAACGATCACCGAGTTGTCCATTTTTTACGTAATCCTCCTTATAACTCAGATACGAAAAAAGACAGGGTATCCTACCCCATCCTTCGTACCAGGGTGACCCAGCCCCGCACAACATCCATGACAAACCGTAACATTGCGCAGTTATTCTGCCCTGTCACCGTTTATCATAAACAATCTTTGCTGAAATGTCAATCACTCTGCCGATGTTTGCCGAAACTTTACATCGTGCAACAAAAAAACATGTGCCGCACCGGTATTTTGGTGCAGCGCATATTGCAAAAAATTATTCTGTTTTCAGGTCCTCGGCCGTCAGCAGCAAAGCCTGCACTGTGCTTTGGTCCACCTGATAAAGGGAAGCATCCCCTTCCACCTGCAGATAGTACCCGTCCGTGCCGCTGGCGTAGGTCAGGGTCACAGTACGGTCCGCAGTGGTCACCTGTGCGGTGACCAGCGGCTTTGCAAAACCGTAGTCTGCCGGGTCGGCCCCGGTGATCTGGCCGGACACATAGCTGCACAGTGCCGACTGCATTGCCTGCACCTTGCTCTCGTCCAGGTCTGCATCCGCAGCATCGTCCAGCCGCCAGACGGTCTGATATTCCGTGGAATCGCTGTCCGCTTCGGCATCCTCCTCGGCATCGCTGCTGTCGGCAGGTTCGCTGTGGGCGGTCAGGCTTACGGTCTCGCCGCTGGCAAGGGTATAGGTGATCTGTTCGATCTCCGAAGCGGTCAGATCTGCCGGGCTGAAACTGCCAAACAGCCCCGCCTTGTCCAGCTCAAAGCAGGCAGCCCGGCTGCCATCCACCGTGTAAATGGCATCGTCTCCGGCCTTCTGCACGTAAAGGTCCCCCGTGACCGGGTTTTCTGCCCCGAAGGTCAGGGTGGTGCTCTGCCCGGCCGCCGTAACGGTGACCGTTACCAGCGGGTCCTCCAGGCCGTAGTCCTCCCCTGCCTGGGCTTCAAACTGCCGCTTGGCATTCAGCTCCATCAGCGCGGTGCGCATGGTGTCGCAGGCAGAAGCGTCCAGATGATAATCCGGGTCCTCGGCCAGGGTCCAGCTGCCATCCGCATAGTCCAGGGTATACGTTTCGCCGCTGTAGGTATAGGCGATCTGCGTCAGATCTCCTGCAGAAAAGGCAGACAGCGGGATGCTGCCCTCCTGTGCGGCACTGGCGGCCTGCTCAGCGGCGGCATTGCTGCGGGTCAGCCCCCACAGCGCTGCTCCCAGCAGCAGAATGACTACCGTCAGCACCAGCAGTGTGCGTTGTTTTGCCTGCATTGCTCTGCCCCCTTACTTGCGGCGGCGCAGCAGCACCACCACAGCACCGGCAATGAGCACCACCGCCGGCAGAACAAAGATAAAGGTCAGGCCCAGTGCGGCGGACGCCGATGCCGGCACCGTGATGGGGTCGGCTTCCAGCGCCTTGGTGTCGATCAGCAGGCCGCTGTCCTGCCCGGCCAGCGAAGCGGCACAGCCCTGCAGGAAGGTCAGGTTGCCGGGAATGGACTGGTACAGCTGCTCGTTGTCCATGTTGCCGCAGCCGATCCAGATCACTTCTGCTCCAGTGGTCTCGCTGCGCGCCCAGGCGGCCAGCGTGAAGGGGCCGTCCGTGTCGCCGTCCTCTTTTTCCACGGTGGTCATGTTGTAGCCGGCGGTCTTGCTGTAGGCCTCATCTGAGGTGTTCAGCAGCGCTTCTGCCGTTACATCGTCCATTTGCAGAATGGAAATGCCCTGTGCCATCTGCAGCAGTACATGGCTGGAGGCATCCACACCGCTCAGAGCCGTGCTTTCCACGGTACTTGCATAGTCCGGCAGCAGATAATAATTGTAGTTATACAGCGCATGGTCGGCATCGCCTTCCACCACAAGGCCCGTCTCCCGTGCCAGGCCGAACTGTGCCATCACGGCGTCCAGCTCCGGCGTGCTGTAGTAGGCATCGGTGGTCAGCAGCACCTTGCCGCCCTTGTCCAGATAAGCCTGCAGCTGGGCGATCTCATCCACCACGCCGTCCGATGCCGCAAAGTCCTGCGCAGGATTGTTGATGATGAGCAGGTCGCAGTTGTCCGGGATCTCGCTGGTGAGCAGATCCAGCGCCTGCACCTCTATATTCTGGGCCGTCAGGGCCTTGGTCAGAGAATCGGTCATGGTCTGTTCCCCGTGGTTGGTGGTGTAGTAGGCGTGGCTGGCCTCCCCGCTGGTCAGGCGGTAAAGCGCCGCCGAGATCTGCTTTTCGCCGCCAAATGTCACGCTGGCAGAGCCGGTGGTGTAGTAATTGGAATAGTCGTACTCGTACAGATCGGCAGCATCCAGCACGGTGCTGTTGTCCCCGCACACCACGATCAGGCTGCCGGAAGAAACATTCTGTGCCCCGTACTGGGAAGCAAAGGTGGGGTACAGCGCCGGGTCCTTCTGTTCCCAGCGGATATGGCTGTTTTCAGCCGTGTAGCGGTCCAGCAGTTTTGTGATGATGGAATCCTCGCTGCCGGTCTCGCACAGATAATAGATGGTCACATCCTGGTCGATGCTCTGGGCCAGCTGCACAGAGCTGTCGCTCAGGGTATACAGCCCGGCCTCCGAAAGGTCAAACTCGGTGTACTTGGACGGAATGGCCCGCACCAGCAGGTTGAGCAGGATGGCCGCCACGATAGCCGCAGCCAGAATGGCCGTGGAGTACAGTCCGTTGCGGAACACTTTGCCGTTGGAGGGGCTGAGATTCCGTTTTTTCATCGTTGTCCCCTCCTCTCAATTCCAGCGGCGCTTTTCCAGCCCCTGTGCGGTAAAGAACAAAAACAGGGCCGCAGCGGTGAGGTAATACACCAGCGTGGGGATGGAAAAACTGCTGTTGACAAAATTTTCAAACGGCGTAAACAGGCACAGTGCGCTGAGCACGGCGCTGAAGCCTTCGGTCAGCCAGCTGCTGCGCAGCAGAAACAGCGCAGTAAGCGCCACGCAGCAGGCGGCAAAACTCAGGCACCCCAGTGTGAAGCTTTTGCTGCGCAGCCCGGCCACCACACTGAGCACAGCGGCCAGCGCGGTAAACAGGGCCAATGCAATGGCACTGCCGGCGGTAAACATGCTGCGCAGGCTGGGCATCAGATACGCCAGCAGCAGTGCTGCCACACCGGCCACCGCTGCCACGATCTGATTTTCGGTCAGGCTGGACAGGAACATGCCAATGGCAATGGCCGCACACCCCAACAGGAAATAGCACAGCAGCGATGCAAAATTGGCCAGCGTGGAAGCCGCCGTGGCCCCCAGTGCGCGCAGCACTAGGATCATAACGGCATCTGCCAGGCATGGCAGGGCAAACACGGCACACAGGGCAAAGAACTTGCCCAGCACAATGCCCCACACCGACACCGGGCTTGTGAGCAGCAGCTGGTCGGTACGGGTGCGGCGCTCCTCGGCAAAAGAGCGCATGGTGAGCACCGGAATATAAAACAGCAGCATAAAAATGGTGCGGTACAGCGTATAGTAGCCAAAGTCCGTCAGGCCATAGCCCAGGTTCAGCGCCACAAAATAGAGGGCGCTGGACACCAGCAGAAATGCCGTGAGCACATAGCCGATCATGCCATGAAAATAGCTGCGGACCTCACGTTTGAAAATAGCAGCCATGGATCATTCTTCCTCCTGTTTTGTAGGTTGTGCCGGAGCATCGCTGCCGGTAAGGGCCAGGAAGATCTCTTCCAGACTCTTGCTCTCGGCAGCCAGCGCCAGCACCGTGCAGCCCGCCTGCGAAAGCGCCTTGGACACCTCGGCACGGCGGTCGGCAGCGTCTGCACTTTCAGCCGTAAAGGTCACTTCGCCGTCCGCTTCCTGTTCCAGCTCCACCTTGCAGATACCCGGCACCGCACGCACAGCCGCCAGAATGGTCTGGCTGTCGCCCAAGGCCGTGGCGCGCAGGCAGCTGCCGGAAGCCAGTGTTTCGCCCAGCTGCTCCGGGGTGCCTTCGGCCACCAGCCTGCCCTTGGACAGAATGAGCACCTGGCTGCACACCGCCTGCACTTCGCTGAGGATGTGGCTGGACAGAATGACCGTATGGGCCTTGCCCAGTTCCCGGATCAGTTTGCGGATCTCAATGACCTGCGCCGGGTCCAGGCCTACAGTCGGCTCGTCCAGAATGATCAGCTTCGGGCTGCCCAGCAGTGCCTGTGCAATGCCCACACGCTGGCGGTAACCCTTGGACAGGCTGCGGATGAGCCGGGGCAGCACCTCTTCCAGCCCGGTGCGGCGGGCCGCCTTGAGCACCTGCTGCTTCCGGTCGGCTTTTTTGACCCCTTTCAGCTCGGCTGCAAAGTTCAGATATTCCTGCACGGTCATTTCCGGGTAGAGGGGCGGCTGCTCCGGCAGGTAGCCCACGCAGGCCTTGGCCTGCTGCGCCTGCTCCGGCAGGCTGCAGCCCGCCACCTTCACCTCACCGCTGGTGGGGGCAAGATAGCCGGTGAGAATGTTCATGATCGTGGACTTTCCGGCGCCGTTCGGCCCCAACAGCCCGTAGATCTGGCCATCCTCCACGGTAAAGGAAAGATCCTGAATGGCCGGGTGGCTGCCGTATTGTTTGCTCAAATGCGATACTTCGATCACTGCCAACGCTCCTTTTATGGGTTGCCTGCGGGGTTTTGCGCCGCCGCACGCTTTTGCTTGAACTGCTTTAGTTTAGACGGAAAATGTGTTCAAATTGGGGCAAACCTGTGTGAGAAAGCGGAACAATCTGGCAATTAGTCCCTGCCCAGACGCGAAAAAGCGCCGCCTCCCGAAGGAAGCGGCGCTGAATTGGCTATAATTACTTACGGCCGAAACGCTTGTTGAAGCGCTCAACACGTCCGCCGGTGTCAACCAGCTTCTGCTTGCCAGTGTAGAAGGGATGGCACTTGGAGCAAACTTCGACGTGGATCTCGGGCTTGGTGGAACGAGTTTTGATCACGTTGCCGCATGCGCAGGTGATGGTGCAGTCAACGTAATTCGGATGGATACCCTGTTTCATTCTTTTCACCTCATTTCTGGTTCTGACGTATTGGGGCCATATTAAAATGTATGTGCCCATCACAACCTTCAATATCGGCTACCCCCACGAGCGGCCTTGGAAACGATTGCCTAATTATTATATCACTTTTTTCAGGAAATGCAAGAGGAAAAATCAAACTTTTTTACTCTGCCGTTTCCACTGCCGTGGGGTAACCGGTGCGCACACAGCGCACGGCACACCGGGCGCGGCCGCCGGTGGTGCAGGTGAACAGGGTCAGATCCCAGGCATCCTCCGTTTCCGGGGTGATCATGCGTTCTACCTGCGTAGGCTGCACCACTTCCACGCTGGCCACTTCATAGCTCCAGCGCAGGCCGTCCATATCCGTAAAGTAGATGGGCGCGCCCACATCCAGCCATTTGATGGGGCTGAAGTGCTTGGCGTAGTTGTGGCCGCAGATCACCAGGTCGTCCGAATAGGTAGAGCCGCTGTAACGGCCCGGTGCGATCTTCAGGCCGTCATAGCTCCACTCGGCCATCACCGGCAGGTTCAGCCCTGCATCGGGAATGGACAGGTAGCCAATGTACTCCCAGCCGTCAATTTCTGCTGTGGTCATTGGCCGGGTGGGGTCCAGCTCCGGCTCTTCGGCGGGCTGATTTTCCCCGGCATCGTCCCCGTTTTCGGTGATCGTTTCGGTCAGGGCCGTTTCCAGCTTGTCCAGCGCCTCCTGCGATGCCTTATCGGCACGGTTGGAATCCCACTGGTTGTATGCCATCAGGGCCAGCGCCCCCAGAATGAGCAGTGCGCCGACCACCATGCAGATCTTTCCAATTTTCTGTTTCATTGTGCAAGTTCCTTTTTATCCAGCACCCAGCCCACGGCGAACAGCAGCATTCCGCTGAAGGCCAGAACCGGGATGGGCCAGTTGAGCTGCCCGGTCTGCGGCAGCGTGGCTGTGTCCGGACGGCCGGGCAGAAGGGGGTTATCCGGGTTAGCCGGGGCAATCGGCGCATCCGGGCTTTCCGGTGCAGAAGGATTTTCTGCATTGCCCGGGGATACCGGCGCGTCCGGGCTGCCGGGCGAAACCGGCTGTTCCGGCTCGGACGGGGTTTCCGGCAGGTCTGGAATGTCCGGCTCCGAAGGCTCGGTGGGCACGGTGGGCTGCGAAGGCTCAGACGGCGTGCTGGGTGTATCCGGCTCTTCCGGCTCGGGGTCCGGCACCAGGGTGCCCACCTTGGGGGTAGCATCTACATCGTAGCGCCAGTTGTCGCCCTGCGCATAGGGCAGCGACACCAAAAAGGAATTGATGGCGGCATACCCGCGCGAAGCTTCGGTCTGCACCACGAGATACAGCCCCAGCGGCAGATTTTTAAAGGTACCGGTGCCGTCCTCCCCCACCGCCTGGGTGGTGCCTGCAGCGGTGTGCGGCAGGTAAGCCTGCAGCTGCCCGGGCAGGCTGCTGTCCGTCAGGTCTCCCAGGGGAATGCTGCAGTCTGCAAAGGCACCGCTGTAGGCAAAGCGCAGGTCTGCCCCGCGCTGCACCACATCCGCCACCTTGTACAGCGTCAGCTTGCCGCCGCGCACGGCAACGGCATTCTGGCGGTCATACAGCCGGATGTGCACCGAACCGGTACGGCTCAGGTCGATGCTGGTTCCGGCAGCCAGTGCCGGCATTGCGCAGAGAAGCAGCAGGCACACCGCCAGCAGCATTGCGGCAAACCGCCGCTTGAATGCATCGTATTTCATGGTCTGCTCACTCCCCTTTCTTATGGTTTGCACGGCGTCTGCGCAGCATCCACCATGCAGCCGCTGCTGCTGTGCCGCCGCCCAGCAGGCCGAACAGCGCGCTGCCCGGGCCGCCGGTGGACGGCAGACGGAAGCCGGTGTACACCAGGTTCTGGATGGTGATCTCACCGGTCTGGATGCCATCGTTGTTGCTGATGTACACGTTCCAGTTGCCGGAGGTCAGCTCCTCTACTAGGTAATGGTATGCATTGCCCGCACCATCCTGCGGCGGGATCTCCGTGCCCTGCCAGGTGTAGGCCCAGCCGTTGTCTGCGTTCAGGGTTACAGGGTCGCCCACGGCTTCCCGTGCATCCGGAGCATCGGTATAGCGGTAAAGCTGTACCAAAATTTCGTTTGCAGCCGGGGCAGTGGTCTGATTGGTGATTTCGTCCAGCCAGATCTTGTGCACCGTCAGCTGATTGTAAACGTTTTCCAGCTGAAGAGTGGTCACGCTGGCGTTCAGACCATAGGTGACTTGATTCTGCCAGATGGTCTCATCACCCACGGTCAGCCCATCCTCCACACCGGTGGCCTTTTGGTAGGCGATCTGATCTGTCACATTGTTCTCATGGAAGATGACGTAGTGTGCGGTGCGGTCCGTCCGGTAGCCCGCCGGGGCTCCCTGCTCCCGGATGCGGTACAGCGTGTTGGGTTTTAGGGTATTGCCTGTGCCGGTATTGGTGATGTACCAGTACAGCATTCCGTTTGCGGGGGTGGTTTCCCGGGCAACCTCGGTCCATCCGCTGTCCTCATACGCTTCAATGGTAAAGATGGCACCGGCCAAAGGCTGGCCGCTGTAGCTGTCGGTTTTATTCAGCACCAGCTGCCCCTGGCTTGCCGTTGCCGCAGACACCTGTGTCATGGTCAGGCTGTTGCTGCCGCTGTGGTATTTGTCGCTCAGGGTGACCTCATTGTTCATCACCGGGCTGCGGTTGCTGCCCGGGTCGATGGTGCACTCATACACCAGCACCATGGGGGTGCGGTTGGGCACTTCCATGCGCAGCCAGTGGTCTGCAGTGGGGTCCAGCAGACGGTAGCGTCCGCTTTCCACTTCCTGCGTGTAGGTGACCTGCCCATTTTCAAACTTGTAGTAATACAGCTTGACGCTGCTGCGGTCTCCATAGGCCGTGGCACCCGTGGACGCGCTGAGCGTGTCCTCCAGCAGGATGTTCTTTGCATCATCGCCATCGGCCGACAGGTCTTTGCCGTCCGGGTTGATGAACACCGTGTAGCGGGCACGGTTGAGCTGCGTTCCCTCTTCGTTGGTCAGCTGCTCGCCGTGCTTTTCCACCGGGTTCACATTTTTGGTCACTGTGGTAACGGTCTCGGCTGTTTCATTGCCCCATTCTGCGGTGTTGATGTACTCCACCTGATCCTGGGCCTTATCGTTCCAGCGCGGGTCCGCCGAGATGTCCACATCGTAGTGGTACTCAATGCGGTGCTGCTGCCCATCCGGGTTGTAGCCGCTCACCGTCAGGGTCAGGGTGCCGTTTTCGTGCACGGCAGACCAGGAGCTGCCTTCCGGCACCTCGGTCTCGTCCACATACAGTTTGCCGGAACCGGCCACCAGCTGCACTTTATCGGCATTTTCCATGGTGTCGGTCAGGGTGATGGGGGGTAGTATCGTCCGCACCGGTCATCAGCACCAGCCGGTAATGCAGGATGCCATTGCTCACCTCGTCCCGTGCCAAGGTGCTGTCGGTGCCGTAATTCTTGCCGCCGTCCGTGGACACCAGCTTTTCCAGCGTTTTATAGCTGCGGTAGCTGTCGGTATCCTGGCTGTGGATCACCGAGCTGCCGTCCAGCAGGATATCCGCATGGTTTGCATAGGTCCAGGTATCGCCGCCGGGGGTGGTGGTGCGGTCCTCGCGGGTGGGAATGTTCTTCACCGTAATGCCGCGCACGGTGCTGCCCTCGGTTTTGCTGACCGCAATGGTAAAGCTGCGCACCGGGGTGGTATGGTCGCCCGGGTCCACCACGCTGCCGCTGTTGTCCAGATACTGAATAGTCAGGTACGGCGCAGCTGCCGCATAATTCAGGGCCGTTCCGTCCCGCAGCGAAAGGGTCAGGCCGGTTTCAATGGCCGCCTGCAGCTCATCGGCATAGGCGTAATGGGTGCCCGCCACGACCTTGCCGTTCTGATCCACTGCATTGCTGATGCTGTCTTGCAGGGTAAAGGCTGTTTTGCCTTCACTGTTCACTGCATCAATATCCCAGTAGGCAATTTCGCCTTCGGTCTTGGCCCGGTTTTTGGTCAGCGCCCATTTGCCCACCTGCAGGCTCACTTCCTTGCTGGCCTCGTAGTGGACATTGCCTTTTTCCATTTTAGCAGTGTTCAGAACGCTCGTCTGCCCTTCCGGAATGTTGGTCTGGAAGGTAGTGGTATACGAAGCGCAGTCGCCAAATTCACTCGTATCCGGGATCGTATAGCCCTTTTTCGCAAAATCTTTTCCCGTTACGGTTTTCTGCACATTGTTGCTGCCTTTAATGGTCACATCACCTACAATGTACACGCCTTTCGGCAGGCTGTCGGTGATCTTATAATTCCGCAGGAATCCGCCCATGCTCCGGTTGGGCGGGCGCACCGTAATGGTCCAGGTGATCAGACCGGTGCTGATATCGTAGGTGCCGGTTTTGGTGATGCGGGTATCGCCAAAGGTGATCTTTTCGTCCTCATGAGCCTCCGGGCCGTTTTTCACCTGCGCCTGCACATAGTTCGTGATCTTGCCCGTGCCATCGGGGTTCTGCGCCAGTGTGCCGAAACCGTCCGGCGGGATCACGATCTGATACCGCAGCACGTACTGCTCTCCCCGCTCCAGAGCAGGCAGATCTGCCACCACCAGTGTTTTGAGGTCAGCGTTTTCTGCAGTTCCGGCATTGTTGTTGATCCGGATCAAATCCGGAGACAATGTCTCAGTCGTTCCATCGTTCTTTTTCTTTTCCAGGCTGACAGAACTCTCCACATACTGCCCGATCATGCGCCAATACGGATTCGTAGCAGCATAGTTCAGCATATCGCTCAGGGTCACCGTCTGGCCATCGGTTCCAGTCTGTGTCCATGCTGTAACAATGTATTTGATATAAATGTTGCCGTCCTTATCAAACGTAAGCGGGCTGCCGCCATCGCATGCTTTGTCAACCTTGATGTCCATATCCGGCTTCTGGATGGTCAGTTCGTAGTTATCCTTGAACTTCACCTTGCCGTCTGTGTCGGCATCAAAGTAGTTCAGTACTGCTTCCAGCGTAAACGTGCCATTGAACGGGGCACCCTTTACATATTTTTCATCCGTAAAGGTCAGCCGGGCTTCTCCGTCCGTGCCAATGATGTACGTGCCAACGGATTTATTGTTGTCAGCAACATCCAGGATCAGGCCTTCCATGTCCATGCTGAGCTTGATTCCCTTGGGGATTTGGTACACCAGCTCGGTGTGCCCCGTGCCAAGCACATTCTCACCCAGCGTATAGCTCAGCTTTACGCGAACTTTGGTGCCATTCGGAACCGGCTCTGAAACATCCAGCGTTTCCCAGACATCGCTGCCCGGGGTCGTTTCCTTCTCATAGGTTACAGTTGTAATATAGTCTGCCAGCGAAAGGTCCCCTTCCGCAATGGCCGCTGCACCATCGGCCGGCACCTCGCCGGTGCGCTCTGCAGTTGCATAGCAGGTATCCCCTGCTGCATGGTAACCAGCGTCTGCTGCACCGGCATCTTCCTGCGGTGCACTGCTCTGGACGGCATAGGCCTCCGTCAGTGAGATCACACTGGAAACACTGGACATGCTCACCAGCACTTCGGCCACCTGGCCGTCCACATCGCCGGAGATCACCAGCAGGCTGGCGGCGGCCGCATCGGCCTCTGTGACAATGCCCACGGTATCCACCCCGGCGGCACCGGTGTAGAGCACGATATCGCCCGCCCGGGCCGTGGTGCCGTCCCCATCCTGCAGCCAGGCAGAACCGCGCAGCTCACTGTGCAGAGCCTGCACGCCGGAGCGCTGGGGCACGATATCCTGCGGAATGTCCGCATAATGCAGGCAGTAGGAAAGGAACATCACGTCCCACTCGCCATAGGGGTTGCCGTACCAGGCACCATAGCGGGAGTAGCCGCGCCGGGTTTCCTCGTCCTCCGTGTCCAGTTTGAAGTTTTTGCTGCTTTCCGTATAGCCCAGCTGAGAGGATGCCACCGTGATCAGATCCTCCGGCCAGTTGCCGGTCAGGGTGGTGTCGGTCTGTGCCAGCCAGTCCTCTTCGCTCTCTGCATCGGCCAGCGGGTCGGTCAGGCAGTCCACCGTGTGGTGGTGCTCCGGAAGCGTGCAGACCAGCCGTTCCTCATAACAGGCATCGGTGTGGTGATGGAGCACTTCCACCACCACCGGCTTTGCAGCAGAAGCGGCGGGCAGCTCCACGGTGTTCTGTTCCTCGTTCACCGCCGGGGCTGCAGGCTGTGCGGCAGCCGATGCTGCCGTGTCCGGTTCGCCCTCGGTTTTGCCGCACACCAGCACCCGCTCGGTTTTGTAGCACCTGTCAGAGTGGGTATGCTCAAACTGATCGCAGATCAGCGCATTGGTCTCCGGGTCAAAGCAGTCGTCCGTGTGCACATGCTCGTCCTCATGGCAGGTCAGGATGCGGCGCACCTCGTAGCAGGCATCGGTATGCACATGGCCTGCGGCGTGGTTTTCGGCATCCAGCCCGTCATCCGGCTGCACGGCTTCTTCGGCTGGCTGTTCCGCTGCTTCCGGCAGTTCCGGCTCGGCATCCACACCGAATGCTTCGTCCAGCGGAACATCGTCCGGCAGCGGGGCGGCGGCAGAGCTTTCCGGTTCGCCCTCCTGGTAGCCGCAGATCAATACTTTTTCATAACAGGCCTCGGTGTGCTCATGCTCCTCATAGCCGCACAGGTAATCTGCTGTAGCGGAATATCCCACCCCGTGCAGCCGCCAGTTGACGAACAGGGTGGTGACCAATGCCAGCACCAGCAGCATGGCAGTACACCGCCGCGCGAACCGATGGTTCTGCCGGAACTTTTCTGTCAGATTGGTTACAACGTCCTTCATGGTATGACCTCATCGCGTATCGGAAATGGTCCGTATTCATACAGAATGATTATAGCATGTCCTTGTACAGATTACAATTCAAAAATGCGCTTTGCCGCGGCCTTTCTGCCCTTTTTCCGGCACCAGGCGGGCCACCAGCCGCAGCAGCAGCGGGGTCAGGGGCAGCCACAGCAGCATGCAGAAAACATTGAACAGGGTGTGCGCGTTGGCGATCTGCCGGGCCAGCACCGCAGCTGCCGGCCCTTTGGGCGAAAGCACTTCCACCAGCTGCACAAACTGCGGCAGCAGCCACAGGCACAGCACTGCACCAGACAGGTTGAACACACAGTGCGCCGCTGCCAGCTGCTTTGCACTGCGCGGCTGCCCGATGGACGCCAGCACCGCTGTGATGGTGGTGCCGATGTTATCTCCCAGCAGCACGGGAACCGCCCCCGCAAGGCCCAGCAGGCACCCGCCCTCCGGCCCCGGCTGGGCCGCAATACGCTGCAGCACCGCAATGGTGGCCGAGCTGCTCTGCACGGTCAGGGTCATGCCCAGGCCCACCAGCAGGCCCAGACCGGGCCGGTGCTGTACCTGCACCATCCATTGCCGGAACACCGGGCTTTCCGCCAGCGGCTGCAATGCCCCCGCCATGACCGTAATGCCCTCAAACAGCAGGCCGAAGGCAAACAGCGCTTCCCCAGCTGCATGGATGCGGCCTTCCTGCCAGAAAAACCACAGCAGCAGCCCCGCAAATAGCAGCAGATGCCGGACATCTTCCAGCCGGAATGCCAGCAGCTGGGCGGTGACCGTGGTGCCGATGTTGGCCCCGAACACCACCGGCACGGCCCGCCGCAGCGGCAGCAGACCGGCACTGACGAACCCCAGCACCAGCACTGTGACGGCAGAACTGCTCTGCAGCACCGCCGTTACCACCAGCCCCGTAAGCACCCCGGCCAGCGGGCTGCCCGTCAGGCGGGCCAGGGCGTTTTTCAGTCCGGCTCCGGCGGCCTGCTGCAGAGCATGGGTCAGAGTGTCCATACTATAAAGGAAGAGCGCCAGCCCGCCAAAGAGCTGGGCCAGCATTGCAAGGTTTTGTTCCATCCGCCCGCCCCCTTTGCTTTTATGTGTATGCAGAAGGATTATGAACTTTCATTGAACATTTCAAAATCCCCTTGCAATCCGGGCGCGGCGGGTATATTATTATCAGGCGTTAATTGTTAACACATGTTAAGCATTTTGCAAAAGGAGGAAGATCGTGACAGACCAGTCCGAACCCACGCTGAGCTTCCACGGCATCTGCCATTACCTCGGGCGGCTGAGCAAGGCCGCCAAAACCGGCATGAAAGCCGCCCTGCGGGGCTGCCCCAAATGCCATTTTCCCATGCTGGAAGGCATCATTCATACCATCAATGTCCATGGGCAGGACGGTTCCATCTCAGTATCTGATCTGGCCGGGGAGCTGCATCAGACGCTGCCGGCCATCAGCCGGGCCCTGCGGTTGATGGAAACCGATGGCCTGCTCATTCGGGAGACCGCCCCGGACGACCGCCGCAAAACCCTGGTGCGCATCACCCCCGCCGGGTATGCAGCCTGCGGCCAGTGCGAGGACGCCCTGAGCGACTATTTTTCCTGCATCATTGCACGTCTGGAGCCGGAACAAGTGGCCCAGCTGAATGCACTGCGCGGCGCACTGATGGACGCCGTTGTAGCCGAAAACGCCGCGCGCCAGACCAAACCGGAAGGAGAACCGAACCATGACAAAGATCTTTAAGCAGCTGGCCCGGCACTGGGCCACCTGCCTTGTGGTGTTTGCGCTGCTGTTTGTGCAGGCGTACTGTGACCTTTCGCTGCCGGACTACACCAGCAAGATCGTGGACACCGGCATCCAGCAGGGCGGCATTGAAAGCCCCCTGCCCGACACGATACGCAAGAGCACGCTGGACGCCCTCTCCCTGCTGATGAGCGAAGAGGATGCCGATGCACTGCAGAACGCCTACGGGTATTACCTGCAGGACGATGGCGTGCTGAAGCTGCGCAGCGACCTGACCGCAGACGAGCGCACCGCGCTGGAAGATGCCGTGACCACCCCGGACATTGTGCTGTATATGGCCGCCGCCCAGGCAGCCAACACCCCCGCCGGGCAGACTTCCATGGGCATGACCGGCCTTGCCGACCTGCAGGCGGCGTCTTCTGACAGCAACACCGGCACCGACACGGACACCGAGACCGTGGCCCCCACGGCGGACGATCTGGACACCGTATGCGCCCAGTTTGCCGCCATGAGCCAGATGCCCGGCTTTGACCGCACCGCCATCCAGCAGCAGCTGGCCGGTGCCTTCGCCAGCCTGGACGACACCGTGGTGGAAAACCTCAAGAGTCAGTCTCTGCTGCTGGTAGGGCTGGAATATGAAGTACAGGGCATTGCCCACGATGTGCAGATGCAGTATCTGTTCCGGGTCGGCGGCCAGATGCTGGGCCTGACCCTGCTGATGGTGACCGTGTCCATTGCAGTGGGCTTCCTTGCTTCCCGCGTGTCCGCCGCCATTGGCCGCGACCTGCGCCGCGAGACCTTCTCTTCTGTGATCCATTTTTCCAATGCCGAGATCGAGAACTTCTCCACTGCATCCCTCATCACCCGCACCACAAACGACATCCAGCAGGTGCAGTTCGTGTGCGTCATGCTGCTGCGCATGGTGGCCTACGCGCCCATTCTGGGCATTGGCGGCGTGATCCATGTGCTGAACAGCAGCACCGGCCTTTCCTGGATCATTGTGCTGGACGTGGCCGTTCTGTTGCTGCTCATCATCTTTTTGATGAATGTAGCCATGCCCAAGTTCAAGATCATGCAGCAGCTGGTGGACCGGCTGAACCTGGTCAGCCGCGAGATCCTGACCGGCATCATGCCGGTGCGCGCCTTCAGCCGCGAACAGTTTGAGGAACAGCGCTTCGACAAGGCCAACAAAGACCTGATGGGCACCCAGCTGTTCACCAACCGCGCCATGGTGGCCATGATGCCCTTTATGACCCTGATCATGAACGGCACCAGCCTGCTGATCGTTTGGTTCGGCGGCAAGGCCATGGACAACGGCAACATGCAGGTGGGCGAGATGATCGCCTTTATCACCTACACCATGCAGATCGTCATGTCCTTCCTGATGCTGGCCATGGTGGCGGTCATGCTGCCCCGTGCCGGTGTGGCCGCCGACCGCATCGACGAGGTGATCCACACCAAGGCTACCATTCACGACCCGGACGAAGCCACGGCCAAAGCTGCACAGGAGCACACGAACTGGCAGGGCGTTGTGCAGTTCAACGATGTAAGCTTCCGCTACCCCGGTGCCGACAGCGATGCACTGGAGTACATCAGCTTTACCGCCAAGCCCGGCGAGACCACCGCCATCATCGGCTCCACCGGCTGCGGCAAGTCCACCCTGCTCAACCTCATCCCCCGCTTTTACGATGTGACCGGTGGCAGCGTGACCGTGGACGGCATGGATGTGCGCGAAATGCCGCAGGCACAGCTGCACGACCTGCTGGGCTATGTGCCCCAGAAGGGCGTGCTGTTCAGCGGCACCATCAACTCCAACCTGAAATTCGGCGGAGAGCACATCACCGATGCGCAGGCGCAGAAAGCCGCTTCCATTGCGCAGGCCACCGAGTTTATTGACGCCAAGCCCGAAGGTTATGCAAGTCCCATTGCACAGGGCGGCTCCAACGTATCCGGCGGCCAGAAGCAGCGGCTTTCCATTGCCCGGGCCATTGCCAAGAACCCCAAAATTTATCTGTTCGATGACAGCTTTTCCGCCCTCGACTTCAAAACCGATGTGGCTCTGCGCCGCGCCCTGAAAGCGGAAACCGACAACGCCACCGTCATCATTGTGGCACAGCGCATTTCCACCGTGCTGCACGCCAATCAAATTTTGGTGCTGGACGAAGGCCGCCTGGTGGGCAAAGGCACCCATGCTCAGCTCATGGCCAGCTGCCCGGAGTATCAGGAGATCGCCCGCAGCCAGCTGAGCCAGAAGGAACTGGACCTTGAACATCTGAACACGGAAAAGGAGGGTGAGTGATATGCCAAGACCCGGAAAAATGACCACCGAGCGCGCCAAGGACTTCAAGGGCACGCTGCGGCAGCTGCTTGGCACCATGAGCCGCTACAAACTGCCGCTGATCACCGCCATTGTGTTTGCCATTCTGTCCACCATCTTCAACATTGCAGGCCCCAAGGTGCTGGCAAAAGCCACCACGGCCCTTGCCACCGGCTGGATCGCCAAACTGCGCGGCACCGGCAGCATCGACTTTGTGTATATCGGCCGCATTCTGCTGTTCCTGCTGGGCATGTACCTGCTGAGCAGTGCCTTCAGCTTTATTCAGGGCTGGCTGATGACTGGCCTTTCGCAGAAGGTGTGCTACGACTTCCGCAGGCAGATCAGCGAAAAGATCAACCGCCTGCCCCTTGCCTACTTTGAAAAGCGCACCGTGGGCGAGGTACTGTCCCGCATTACCAACGATGTGGACACCCTGGGCCAGAGCCTGAACCAAAGCATTACCCAGCTCATCACCAGCGTGACCACCATGATCGGCGTGCTGATCATGATGCTGTCCATCAGCCCCAAGATGACTCTGATTGCTCTGCTGATCCTGCCGGTGTCGCTGGTGCTGGTGCTCATCGTGGTCAAGTTCAGCCAGAAATACTTCAAGGCTCAGCAGGCAACGCTGGGCGTGGTCAATGGCCAGGTGGAAGAAGTATACTCCGGCCACAACGTGGTCAAGGCCTTCAACCGCGAAGCCGTGGTGCTGGCCGACTTCAACGCCGCCAACGACAAGCTCTATGAATCCGCCTGGAAGAGCCAGTTTCTCTCCGGCCTGATGATGCCCATTATGAATTTTGTGGGCAACCTGGGCTATGTGGCCGTGGCCATCGCGGGCAGCATTTTTGCCGCAAACGGTACCATTACCATCGGCGATATCCAGGCCTTTATCCAGTATGTGAAGAACTTCACCCAGCCCATCCAGCAACTTTCACAGGTGAGCAACATGCTGCAGAGCATGGCCGCCGCTGCCGAGCGCGTGTTCGAGTTCCTGAACGAGCCGGAAGAAGATCAGACCGCCGATCCTGCCCGCCGGGCCGACCCCAGCTGCATTGATGGGCAGGTCACCTTCAACCATGTCAAGTTCGGTTACACGCCGGAAAAGACCATCATCCACGACTTCAGCTGCGAAGTCAAACCGGGCCAGAAGGTGGCCATCGTCGGCCCCACCGGTGCCGGCAAGACCACCATGGTCAAGCTGCTGATGCGCTTCTATGACGTGGACTCCGGTTCCATCACCCTGAACGGCCACGATGTGCGCGACTTTGACCGCAGTGCCCTGCGCGAAGGCTTTGGCATGGTGCTGCAGGACACCTGGCTGTTCAAGGGCACCATCATGGAGAACATCCGCTACGGCCGCCTGGACGCCACCGATGAAGAAGTGATCGCCGCTGCCAAGGCGGCCAACGCCGACCACTTCATCCGCACCCTGCCCGGCGGTTATCAGATGGAGCTGAACGAGGACGCTTCCAACGTGAGCCAGGGCCAGAAACAGCTGCTCACCATTGCCCGCACTATTCTGGCCGACAACCGCATTCTCATTCTGGACGAGGCCACCAGCAGTGTGGACACCCGCACCGAGCAACGCATCCAGACCGCTATGGACCGTCTGATGGAAGGCCGCACCAGCTTTGTGATTGCACACCGCCTGTCCACCATCAAAGATGCCGACCTCATCCTTGTGATGCGGGACGGCGACATTGTGGAACAGGGCACCCATGACCAGCTGCTGGAAGCCGGCGGCTTCTACGCGGACCTGTACAACAGCCAGTTTGAGGACGTAGTGGACTGACGCTTTTCCCGGGGCATCTCCCCTTTTGAATTTTCCCTTTTCCAACGCCGCCCGGCGGGGCCTGCCCTGTGCAGACTCTGCCGGACGGCTCTTTTTATGCGCAGAAAAAATGCCCCGGCAGGCGCCGCATTGCAGCAGGCCCGCCGGGGCATAAATCGTTTTTCCGTTCGGTTGTTACTTTCTGCCGTGCAGGATGGGCGACAGCGGCTTGTAGATCAGCATGCACAGCACAGCGTCCAGCAGGCCCTTGACCAGCGTGAAGGGCATGTTGAAGATGACCAGGCACTTGATCAGGCTGTCCGCAGAAGGCAGAATGGCCTGGTACATACCCAAAATGGCTTCCAGCGGCATGTGGTAGAAAGTCACATAAGCCGGGTAGGTAATGAAGTAGTTGGACGGCACGCTGAACACGGCCATGATGGCTGCGCCTGCAACGGCACCGATGATGGCCGTTTTACGGCTCTTGTGATGCTTGTAAACAAAGCCCGCCGTAGCCGAGAACACCGCGCCCAGCATGAAGTTGCACAACTCGCCCACACCTGCTGTGGAGGTGCCCTTGATCACAATGTGCAGCAGGTTCTTCATAAAGCTGATCACCACGCCATATACCGGGCCGAGTGCAAAAGCACCCAGCAGCGCCGGCAGATCGGAAAAGTCCATCTTGACAAAGCTGGGGATCAGCATCGGAATGGGAAATTCGATGAACATCAGGATGAATGCCACCGCACTGAGCATGGCGGCAACGGTCAGGTTGTGGGTCGTATTCTTTTTCATGGTTTTGTCCTCCCCGGGAATTCTCCCCGTATCAAATTCGGAAAGCCCTTTTCGCTCTGCTTCTGGAACGGGAAAGACAAACAGAAAAGCGCCCTGCTGCAAAAAACACTGCAACAGGGCGCGTAGACAACAATTTGCCTGCCGTTTCTTGCATCCGGACTATACCGTTGGTCCCGGAGTTGCACCGGGTCAGCACCCTTGCGGGTGGTCGCGGACTTTACCGCCAGTGGGGAATCACACCCCGCCCTGAAACGAACTTTCTGGCAAAGAGTATAGCCCGGCAAACCGGATTTGTCAAGCCCTCCCCTGCCATTTTCTGCAGCTCCGCCGGGAAAGTCCGACTTCTCCCGCCAAAATCACAGCGGGGCGCTTGTTCCCGGCGGGCAATTATGGTATAGTTTATAGCAGTCTGCGTTTTTCATGCGCCCTGCAGCCTGCCACAGCGCAGGCCGCAGCGGCACTGCCTGTGAAATTGCGGCAAGACGTTAAAAAGCAAAACGGAGGTTTCTATGATTTTCTCAGTTCGCAATCTGTCTTTTGAGCTGGGGCCGCTGCTGCTGGAAGGCTGGCTGGCCTTTGCGGCCCGCGTGGTCTGCGCCCTGCTCCTTCTGCTGGCAGGTGCCGTAGTTTCGGCTCTGCTGCGCAAAAAGGTGTTTCCTGCCCTGCAGCGCCGCACCTGGCGGCTGGCCGCCACCCCCATTCTGCTGCGCAGCCTGGAACTGCCGCTGGAACACATGGCTGCCTGGACCGGTGTGTATCTGGCCCTTGCCAGCCTGCCGTGGGGTATTTCCGGTTTTTCCAAGGTGCTGTTCACGGCCTATCAGGTGCTGATGACCTTCTTCCTGTGCGAGGGCCTGTACCAGGCATCCGACCTGGCCGACCTTCTGCTGGCCTCCTGCAGCCCGGAGATCCGTTCCAACAAAACCCTGCTCTCCCTGCTGGACACCACCTACAAAGTGCTGGTGATCGTGCTGGGCGTTGCCACCATCGCGCAGGAAGTGGGCTTTCCCATCGGCAGCATCGTTGCCGGTGCCGGACTTGTCGGCCTGACCATTTCTCTGGCCGCACAGGAAAGCGCCAGCAACCTGTTTTCCGGCATCGTGATCCTGCTGGACAAGCCCTTCTCTGTGGGCGACTGGATCACGGTGGGCGATGTGGAAGGCGAAGTCATCGACATCAACTTCCGCTCCACCCGCATCCGCTCGCTGGATAAAACGGTGAGCATTGTGACCAACAGCAAGATCTGCTCTTCTACCGTGCAGAACGCCGCCCTGCGCAGTATGCGTCCGTATAAGTTCACCCTGGGCGTGACCTATAACACCACCCGCCCGCAGCTGGAACAGCTGATGAAGGACCTGACTGCCCTGCTGGAAAACAGCCCCTACACCAACAAGGGCACCAACATGGTGCAGCTGACCGGCTTTGGCGATTCCAGCATCAACATCCTGGTCTCCGCTTACCTGAACACCAATGCCTACGCCCGGTTCCTGGAAATGCAGAACGACCTGAACCTGGACATTATGGACATTATGAAGCAGGATGGCGTAGAGTTTGCATTCCCGTCCAGCACCGTATACCTTGCAAAAGAGAATTGATGTTTCTCCAAAAGCTCTCCGTTCCGGGGGGGCTTTTTCTGTGCAGGAAATTGCCTGCATACCACAAACGCCCCCGAAAACCGGCTTTGCAAGCCAACTTTCGGGGGCGTCTTTTCTGGAGCTACTGATCCGATTCGAACGGACGACCTGCTCATTACGAGTGAGCTGCTCTACCGGCTGAGCCACAGTAGCACATCCTTTTGTTCTGCAACGAATCATATTTTATCATACTACCGGGGCACTGTCAAGGTTTTTCTGGATTCTTCTGGCTGACACAGGCGGCACAGCTCGCACGCCGCAGCGCAGCAGCCCAGAAATACCAGTGCGGCGCAGTCCAGCGGCACCCGATGCATAGGCACCACCCGCGTGCACAGAGTGCAGAAGGTTTCCGCTGCCTGCTCTGGCAGCAGAAGCCAGAACGCCGCCAGCGAAAGCGGCAGATGCAGCGCCCGCCCCATCAGGAGCGGACGGAAAGAAACCTCCGGCGGGCAGATGGTGCGCACCTGCAGCAGCACGGACAGGCCCTGCAGGCTCAGTGCCGCGCAGCACAGGCTGCTGGCCCACAGCCCGGTGCGGGCGGCGTAATCGCAGCCGGAACACACTTCCAGCAGCATGGCCGGAAGGGCGGCCGCCACGCCCGTTCGGCCTGCAGCAAAACCGGCCGCCAGCAGGCGGAAATACAGCACAAAACCGCAAAGTCTGAGGTAGGTCTCTGCCGCCTGCGCAATCACTGCATCCAGCTTTGGCGGCGGGGCGGCAGGCTGCACCCTGCAGGCATCGTGCCCAGCCGAAGGACGCGGCAGGCGGTTCAGCAGTGCTGCCGTCAGGTAACCTGCCGCCACCTGTGCTGCAAACAACCGTACCCCCAGCGCACGGCTGCCCAGCAGCTGCTCCCCTACCGTCAGCACCACAAAAGACGGTGCCGAACAGATGCAGGCTGGCAGCAGCGCAGAAGCTTCTTCCGCGCGCAGGTCCCCGGTGCGCACCGCTTCTGCGGCAGCGGCTGCGGCCGGTGCAAATCCACCCAAAAGCCCCACAAGCAGCACGCCGCCCGCCCCGGGGCTGTGCACCCCGATGAGCCTTGCCATCGGCCGCAGCACAATTCCCAGCAGCCGCCCTGCCCCGCATCGCATCAGCAGCGCGGAAACGATCAGAAACGGAAACAGCGAGACCAGCAGCGGTCCGCCGCAGAGCTGCAGCCCCTGCTGCAGAGCCTGCGCGCACACCTGCGGTTTTGCAAACACCAGCACTGCCGTGGCCATAGCCAGCGCCAGAAGCGCTGCCCGCTGCAGTTGAGCCCTTTGATTCATAAGCCAACCCTCCACATCCATATATATGGAGTGATCGACCCAGCTTAGCACTGCGGAATGGGAGGGAGCCAAAATGCCCCACAAGCACAACCATCGGCCTGCGCCGATTCACTGGCTGGCTCTGCTCTTCCGGCAGCCGCCGCCCGGGTTCTACCACAAACCAGCCATCTACCTGAGCGGCGGCCGGATGGAGATCGAGCATTTCCAGACCATTCTGGCATACGATGAAACCCGGCTCTGCGTGCAGCTGCCCAAAGGGCGGTTCACCGTGCGCGGCGATGCACTGCGCATCCACACCCTGACGGCCAGCCGCATCACACTGTACGGCACATTTCTGCAAACCGATTTTTCCGATGACTGAGCGCACCGGCAGGAGGACACTATGGAACCGATCCGGCTCTGGGCTGCGGTCTCATTTACCGCGCAAAACGGCGGCACCGATGCCCTGCTTTCCCGCGCGGCGGCGGCAGGACTGCATTTATACGGCATTTCTGCCCGGCCCGGTGGGTTTCAGGCCCATTGTGCCGCATGGAATTACCTTTCACTGGCGGCTCTGGCCCGCAAACAGCGGGTCCGGCTGCGGATACAGGCACGGCAGGGACTGTTTTTCCGGCTCCGACCCCTGCTGCGCCGTCCGGGGCTTTGGCTGGGGACGCTGCTGTTCGTCCCCCTGCTGCTCTGGAGCCAAAGCCTGGTTTGGGCAGTGGACTACGGCACCCTGACGCGCGGGCAGCAGGCCCGTGCCGCTGCCATCCTGTGGGAAAACGCCCTGCAGCCCGGTGCCGCTGTAACAGAGACCAAGCTCTCGGCCGGAGAATACGCTCTGCTGGAAAGCGGCGAGTTCTCCTGGGTGAGCCTGAATTTCAGCAAGGGCAGGCTGGCCGTGGAAGCCGCTTCTGCCACTCCGAAACCGGACATTGCCACTGGGACTCTGCACGGCATCCGTGCCCGATGCAGCGGCACCGTGACCGACACAAACCTTACCAGCGGCACCATGCTGGTTGTTCCCGGGCAGCAGGTGGAGCAGGGGCAGGGCTTGATCGGCACCGCACGCAGTGAACGGGATGGCACGCTGATCTTTGCCCCGGCGGCTGGCACGGTGCGGGCACAATTTGAGTGGTCCGACCAACAGGATGTTCCTCTGCGGGAGGATTGCCTGCAGCTGACCGGGCAGAACCGCTCCTTTCTGCGTGTTTTCTTTAAAAACAAATATTATTCGTTCTTTCGTCCCGTTTCTCTGCAAAGCAGTTCATCTTTACAGCGCGTTTTGCACCATCAATTGGGTTTTTTCGGGCTTTTCTTCCCGATTTCGGTGGAAGAAACCGTTGCTTATGAGCAGAGTACCCAGCCGGTTCTGCGCACAGAGCAGCAGGCGCTGGATCTGGCACGGCTGCACAGCCTGCAGGCGCTTTTTCAGAGCTTTCCCGATGCACAGCTGCTGGCCCGCAAGGAGGACATTGCCACAGCCGATTCGGTGCTTGCTTACCGCGTTACGTTTACGATAATTGCTGACATCTGTGAAGAAAACAGCCCCAGCAGTTGAGCTGATATGTACCCAGTTTTCTGGACACTGGCTCAAAAATAAATAATTAGGTTTCT
>CAVIXY010000027.1:0-24064 GCA_963646665.1 Bacteroides sp. CAG:545 | reverse complement strand
ATGGCCCTTACAGGGCCGTTCTGCAAACCCCGTGTTCTCACACGGGGTTATGATTTTTGTCAAGAGTACAGGGTAACAGTGCAAAGAGCCACAAGCAATCAGCAGGAACGTTTAGCAGGGAACAACCGGCGTCCGAACACTTCTTGAATTACTTTGATCACTTTTTCTTCGGCGCATAGTCCCGCATTTCCGGGATGGCACCACCGGCAATGGCCACAGGTACAGGCTGGCGACACTGCAATAGGGGCTGAACCGTCTGCGGTATTTTTCAAAGAGTTTCCGTTCGATCTTCCGGTGGTGGTAGAGCATCCGCAGGCCGCGCTGGATGGCGAGGTCGTCATAACTGAACACATCCGGCCGCTGCATACAGAACAGCAGGATCATTTCAGCGGTCCAGACGCCGATACCCTTTAAGCTGCTCAGCTCCCGGATGACTTCTTCGTCCGATTTCCGCCAAATAGCTTCCAGGTCAAATTCGCCGCTCTGGACTTTTTGGGCAAAGTCGGTGATGTACTCTGCCTTGCGGAAGGTCATGCCCAGCTTTTGCAGCTGCGGCACACCGGCGGACAGAATGTGTTCTGCATCCACGGTGCCAAGCGCTTCCCGCATCCGCTGCCAGATGGTGGTCTGCGCTTTGGTGGAGATCTGCTGGCCGACGATGTGATGCACGACAGCCGAAAACAGATCGGTGTCCACTTCGCGCTGGATTGGCCCGATCTTCTCGATCGCTTCCCCCAGGCGCTTGTCCTTGCGGCTCAGATAGTCGGTCTCTGTGGTCGTGTATTGAAAATACATCCTGTATGCCCTTTCATTCCGGTAGGTCCGTGTTTTATACGATGATTATATCATTGCGTTCGCTGGATGTGAATCAGAAAATCAGGGAATGGAATCACGATATCACCAGAAAAGATGATTTGAAAAGGCAACTATGGTATAATCAAGTTGACTTAAAGGAAAGAGGGCTGCCATGATGACCAACCACGCGCCATACGATTACTATGAAAGCTCGGATATTATCCACCGCACAGCGGATATCTGCATGTCCTCTGGCAAGCCGAGGGACTATGGAAACGGCGAACTGTACACCTCGGCAGAGCTGCACATCCTGAAATATCTTGTAGAGCATCCGGGCATCACGGCGACCCAGTTCGCGCTGGAATGGAACAAAACGCGCGGCGCAGTGGTCCAGATGATCACCAAGCTGGAAAAAGCAGGTCTGGTCTACCGCAGCAGAGACACCGGCAAGGGCCGCCAGGTTCCGATTTTTCCCACGGAGAAGGGCCTGGAGCTGAACGAGCTGCACCGCGCCTACGATACGGAAGCTTTTGGCAGGGTATACCGTCAGTTGGCAGACCGCTTCTCGGACGAAGCTGTGCAGACAACGCTGGATATTTTGCAGGAATATGCGGAGATCTTGCGCTGCACTGCACACAATGCACAATGAAAATGGGGAATAAATGCCATTGTGCACAAAAAACAGAGACTTCATTCTCCTGAAATCCTGTCGTTTTGCCACTTGCAGAGTCGAAAACAGGCGAGTATAATAACAGTATCGTTAGCAGCTAAACATTCACCGGCAATGGCGCCTTTCCAGAAATGGTTTGGCTGCCAGCGCCGGTTTTTTATTGTTTAGCCGACCAGAGGACAAAGACGTTCCGCGTCTTTGTCCTTTTTTGTTTCCCGTCAAAAACAAAGGACATCGGCAAATTTATGATGAGGAGTCTTGAACATGAGAATGAGAAAATTGAGTTCGTTTCTTCTGGCCGCCGCGCTCAGCATTTCGCTGGCAGGCTGCGGTGCACCCGGTTCTTCCAGTTCTGCCACTCAGAGCGGCTCTGCACAGGCAGCTGCTTCTGGCAGTGTGACTACCTACACGGTCGCGCTGAGCGGCCAGACGACCCCCTTCAACTACTACAACGAGAACAACGAGCTGGACGGCTATGAGATCGCCATGCTGAAAGAGATCGACGCGCGGCTGCCCGACCTGCAGTTTGAATACACCACCACCGAGTTTGCCAGCCTGTTTGCCGGGTTGGACAGCGGCCAGTTCGATCTGATCCTGAACAACATCACCGATAAGCCCGAGCGCCGCGAAAAATACCTGTTCTCCGAAAACGCTTATTACTACAACCACACCGTGATCGCGACCAACGCCGACACCACCGATATCACTACGCTGGACGATCTGGCCGGGCTGAAGGTCCCAACGGCGGCCGGCACGGCGACCGATATGTTCCTGCAGGATTACAACGAGAAGAACCCGGATAAGGCCATCCAGATCGACTATGTGGACGGCGATGCTGCACAGAACATCATTGCCCTGTACGAGGGCCGCTATCAGGCTGTGATCTATTCCGAAAGCTACATTGATGCCGTGGAAAAGAACTACGGCTACAAGTTCAACCGTTACCCCATCCCCAACGAGGAGGAGATTCAGAACCCGGCAGTGTACATCCTGTACAGCAAGAGCTCGACCGCCCTGCAGCAGGAGATCGACGGTGTTCTGACCGAGATGAAGGAAGATGGCACCCTGGCAAAGCTGTGCACCGAATACTTCGGCAAGGATTCTACGCAGGCGAATTCCTGACGGTGCACACCGGCACATCACTGTGTAAGAAAAAAGGAGGGTTCGCTCTTGGAAGAATCCGTAAAGCTTTTTGATGTTTCCTTTATGATAAGCTCGTTCCCGCGCATTCTGGCCGCGCTGCCGGTCACGCTGGAGCTGACGGCGGTTTCTGCGTTCTTCGGCCTGCTGCTGGGCTTTGCCCTTGCCATGGTCAAGATTAACAAGCCCCGCGTCCTGACGCCCATCTGTTCCTTCTTTGTCTCCTTCATGCGCGGCACGCCGCAGCTGGTGCAGCTGTTCTTGGCCTACTACGGTCTGCCGCTGGTGATCAAAAGCCTGAATGCTTCGCTGGGCACGAACCTGAACATCAACAATATCCCCGCCATCGTCTACGCATTCGTGGCGTTTTCCCTGAACGAATCCGCCTACTTTTCGGAGAATATCCGTGCGGCTATCCTTTCGGTAGACCGCAAGGAGATCGAAGCAGCCAAATCCATCGGCATGACCGGCGCACAGACCATGCTGCGCATCGTGCTGCCCGAGGCAATGGTGGTGGCCATTCCGAACCTTGGCAACAGCATCATCAGCCTGCTCAAGGGCACCAGTCTTGCCTACACGGTGACCATCATGGATGTGATGGGTGCCGCCAAGGCGGTGGCCGGGCGCAACCTGCGCTACTTTGAAGTTTACATTGCCGTTTCGCTGGTGTACTGGGCCTGCAGCCTGATCCTGGAAAAGCTGGCCCACACCCTTGAGAAGGAGACCAACATTCTGGAAAAGAAGGTGCCTGACCATGCTGAGAGTTGAATCGTGGAACAAGAGTTTTGGTTCCAACCATGTGCTGCGGGACATTTCCGTCACCGTGGGCACCGGCGAGACCGTGACCATCATCGGGGCCAGTGGCTCGGGCAAATCCACCTTTCTGCGCACATTGAATTACCTGGAAACGCCGGACACCGGCGTGCTGTACATCGGCCCGGACCGGGAGCATTTGAGCATCTATGATGGCGGCCTGCTGGACGCAAAAAGGACCGTGGAGCTGCGCCGTCACACCGCGATGGTGTTCCAGTCCTTCAACCTGTTCCGCAACAAGACGGCCCTTGGCAACGTGACCGAGGCGTTGACCGTGGTGCGCAAGATGAAGAAGGACGACGCCGAAGCCATTGCCGTGCGCTGTCTGCAGCAGGTGGGCATGGGCGACCGCATGAACTACTACCCTCACATGCTTTCGGGCGGCCAGCAGCAGCGCGTTTCCATCGCCCGTGCGCTGGCGCTTTCGCCCGAGGTGATCCTGTTCGACGAGCCCACCAGCGCACTGGATCCGGAAATGGTGAACGAAGTGCTGAACGTGATCCGCAGCATCAGCCACAAGGACTCTACCCTTATCATCGTGACCCACGAGATGAAGTTTGCCCGTGAGGTGTCCGACCGGGTGATGTTCTTTGCAGACGGCAAAATCTGCGAAGCAGCACCGCCGGAACAGCTGTTCGAGCACCCCCAGCACGAAAAGACGCAGCAGTTCCTGCGCAGCGTCATGAGCCATTGAAGCGTTTGAGAAGCATTTGAACTGTAAAAACGATCGGGAGATGATCTTTCATGTTTGATTTTGAGACTTGCCCGCCCCGCAAGGGTACCGGCTGCGGCAAATGGGACAACCAGGGCGGCGATTACATCCCCATGTGGGTGGCCGATATGGACCTGCCCGCCCCGCAGAAGGTGGTGGATGCGCTGGTGCGCCGGGCGGAGCACCCGGTGTACGGCTACCCCATCATGGCCGACAAGTTCTACGACTGCGTGGTGAGCTACTACAAGCGCCTGTATGGTTTTGATCTGCCCCGTGAGTGGATCGTGTGGGTGCCCGCGGTGATGCCCGGTGCCAACATGGCCTGCCGGATGCTGGGCGGCACCATCATGAACAACACCCCCATGTACCCGCACATCCGCAAGCTGGCCGCCGAGACCCAGCTGCCCCGGCTGGAAGTGCCGCTGCGGCAGGATGCGGCGGGCCGCTACGAGATGGACCTGGATGCGATGGAAGCAGCCATTTCCGCTGCTCCGGGCGTGACCACCTTTATCCTGTGCAGCCCCCACAACCCGGTGGGCCGGGTGTTTAGCAAGGAAGAACTGAACCGGCTTTCGGAGTTTTGCAGCCGCCACGGGCTGACCGTGATCTCGGACGAGATCCACAGCGAACTGATCTTCGACGAGAACGTGCACACCCCTTACTTCCTGGCCGACGACTGGGCACGGGAGCACTCCATCACCCTGACCAGCGGCGCAAAGACCTACAACATCCCCGCGCTGCCCATGGCCTTTGCCATCATCCCGAACCGGGAGCTGCGCGAAAGATATGAGGCCTACATTGCCGGACTTTCCGCCGTCCCCAATGTGGAAGCGATGGAAGCGTTCCTGGTCTCTTACAACGAGTGCGCCGACTGGAAGCAGGCACTGCTGCACCATCTGGAAGGCAACCGCGACTATATGGAGCAGCGCATCGCCGCCATGCCGGGGGTGAGCGTCACCCACAACGAGGCCACCTTCTTGGCCTGGATCGACTGCCGTGGCACCGGCATCGAAGACCCGTGGCGCTTTTTCCGGGAAAAGGCCGGGGTCAACTTCAACAACGGCGTGGACTTTGGCTGCCCCGGCTTTGTCCGCTTGAACTTTGGCTGTACCCGCGCACAGCTCACGCAGGCGCTGGATCAGATGGAAGCCGCCCTGCGTGAGAGACTGGGAGGCTGAGATGGAATACGGCGAGATCCTTCGCCTTGGGCTGATCTTTCTGCTGATCGTTCTTCTGATCCGCCTGAAAAAGCCGCTCTGGCTGGCGCTGGGCGGCGGCATCCTTGCGGCAGTGCTCCTTTACCGCATCCCCCCGCTGGACACTGCGCGGGTGCTGGCGCAGGAAACGATCTCGCAGGAAAATATCAGCGTTTTGCTCAGCTTTTATCTGGTCACCTTTTTGCAGAAGATGCTGGAACACCGCAAGCGCCTTGCCCATGCACAGCAGGCCTTCAGCGGGCTGTTCCGCAGCCGCCGGGTCAATGCCGCGGTATCTTCCACCATCATCGGCCTGCTGCCCTCTGCAGCCGTGATGACCGTGTGCGCCGAAATGGTTGACCGCAGCTGCGGCGATGCGCTGGATAAGCGGGAAAAGCTTTTCGTCTCCTGCTATTACCGCCATATCCCCGAAATGTTTCTCCCCACCTTCAGCGCTGTTTTGCTGGCGCTGACCCTCAGCGGCCAGAATGCTGGGCACTTTGTGCTGTGCATGCTGCCTGCCGTGGGCATCGCCTATCTGCTGCCCTTTCTGCTCTACCTGCGCAAGGTGCCTGCCGGTGCCGCAGCTGCCCACGCCCCCGGTGAGGTGCGGCGGTGCCTGGCGGAGCTGCTCAAAAATCTGTGGTCACTGCTGGCCATCGTGCTGCTGATCATCTGCGGCGGGCTGACCGTATGCCAGGCCACACCTATCGTGATCCTGGCCGAAGCGCTTCTTGACCGGTTCAACCCCCGGGAGCTGGCCGGGCTGCTGCGAGAAGCCGCCGAGCCTGTGCTGCTGGTGAACATCTACCTTGTAATGCTGTTCAAGGCGGTGATCACCTACACCGGCGTGGTGGGGCTGCTGCCAGACTTTTTCCGCCAGTTCCCGCTGCCTACGGCGGTCTCCTTTGCGCTGATCTTTTTCTTTGGCTCGGTGGTCAGCGGTTCGCAGGCCATCGTGGCGCTGTGCCTGCCCATGGCAATGGCGGCCATCCCGAACGGCGGCATCGCCCTGCTGGTGCTTTTGATGAGCATCGCGTGGGCCGCCATGCAGATCTCGCCTACCCATGTGTGTGCCTTTGTGGCCTGCAATTACTACGGCACCACGCTGGGGGACCTGTTCGTTAAAGCGATGCCCGCGCTGCTGCCCTTCTGTCTGCTGGTGTTCGGCTACAGCGTTTTGCTGGGGCTGCCGCTTGCAGTCTGAGCTGAGTGGATGACCGCACCGGGTGGTTCCGCGAACAGAACAGATCGACACAAGAAAACCCCGCTCCGCACATTGCAATGTACGGGGCGGGGTTTTCGCTTCAGATGATATTTCTTAGGAGAGAACGCTTAGTGGATGAATACCGGATCCAGCGGGTTTGCGATGGGGCTGACATAACCACCGATCAGCTACGCAAATTATCTGGGTGACAGGACTGGGCATCCACAACGAAGTCCGGGGTATCTATAGACTGTTCTGGCGGCACTATGCCGCAGCATACCCGGATTATATTGAAGCAGCGGACTATATTGCGTCCTCTGGCTTTCCGTATACCCTCATTCGTACTGCCGATCTGACAGAAAACGGTGACAGCAGCTACCATCTGCAAAAAGAGGGGCAGAGCGTAAACAGCCGTTTTGTCAGCCGCGCCGCTGTTGCAAAGCTGATTACCCGAATCGTTACCGAGCCGACGCTGATTTATCGGAATGAAAGCATTGGCATCACAAATTAAAGGAGTGTTTTTATGAATCGAGTTGCACTTATCACAGGTTCGAGCCGTGGTATCGGCAAGGCTACCGCAGAGGAATTTGCCAAGCGCGGTTATGATGTTATCCTCAATTATGCCCATAGTAAGGAAAAGGCAGAAGCCCTCTGCACCCAGATGGAACAGCAGTATGGGGTTAAGGTGAGAGCCATCAAAGCAGACCTTGCCAGCGAAGCAGAAGTCCGTGCGATGGCACAGCAGGCTCTTGCCGAGTTTGGCAAGGTGGATGTGCTGGTAAACAACGCGGGCATTGCCTTGTACAGTGAGGTCGAGGATAAGACCGTGGCCGACTGGAATCTGACCTTGCAGACGAATCTGATTGCACCTTTCCTGCTGAGCCAGATTCTGGGTGCGGAGATGGTAAAGAATCAGTACGGCAAAATCGTCAACATTGCGTCTACTGATCTACACCTACAACGCGCAGAGCATGGAGTACGACGCCAGCAAAGCAGCCATCATCAACTTGACCTATAACACCGCACTGGCCTTTCAGCCCTACGTCAACGCCAACTGTGTGGCTCCCGGCTGGGTGGACACCGACATGAACAAGGATTTGCCGCAGGAACTGATTGACTACCAGACCTCCAAAATCTGCAAGAAGCGATTTGCAAAGCCCGAAGAAGTGGTAAAGCTGGTGGCTTTCCTCGCCAGCGACGATGCCGAGTTCATCAACAGCGAAGTCATCAAGATCGATGGCGGCTATAAGCTGACCTGATTTCTCCTTATAAAAACAGCGGATGCTTGGAAAAGATTCTTCCAAAGCGTCCGCTGTTTTTATGTGAATCAATCTTCCAGTCTACCGTGGTCACAGCCCAGTGACAGATAGTACTCTATCTCTCCACCCAGCACAAGCTGTGCGTACTCCAATGGTCTGTTGTAAATCAGCCAGTCCAGTTCTGCTCGCTGTGCCGGGGTGCTGCCGTACTCGTCCTCTATGGCGATGCAATCGATGGCAAGAGTGGAGCCATCCGCGAACCGGGCTTCCACCCGGTTGGTGTCAATATTAAATCGGCAGGAAAGCAGTTTGTTCATAGTGAACCTCTTTCTATATAGGTGTTGTCTATTCGATAGTCCAAATCCCTGCCATGAATCGTAGTTGTTGATGTACATTTGATGCTTGGTCTAAACAGGTGAAATTGCGAATACCGTTTTCGAGCCAAACCAGCCCATTTTCACGGCTTTGCATAAAAATCCGATGACTGTTTTAAGGGGCTGATTTTGGCTCTGCACATTTTTGCACACTTTTTGCACACCGGAACGGCTGGATAACGGATGCGAGAAGGGATAACAGGTGCAAAGGATGCAGCAGATGCAAAACTGAAATTTACGATGAAACGATAAAAACAGCGAATCTACGCAATCTTGAAAATTGACGATTGTTGCACCTTGGTTTCTCTTAATCAGTGGGCCCAGGGTTCGAGTCCCTGGAGGTGCACCAACAAAAGAGCGTTGAATCGTATGATTCAACGCTCTTTTTCTATGCAAAAATACGGCTGCACGGTTTGTGCACGCGGTTTGCACGCCCTGGCTGCAGCATAAATGGAAATTCATGTTTTTTGCCGGTTCTGCTTGACAGGAACCGATGGTTATGCCATGCTAACCATGCTGTGACCAAAATAAAAATCCGGTCACAAGGAGGAAATCATGCCTGCTGCGTTTACGGCGGAAGAACGCACCATCCTGACGCAGAAACTGCTGGAATGTGCCCGCAGCTTTGTCCGGGAGCAGAGCGCCCGCAAAATTACGGTGGAACAGCTGACGGCCAGTGTTGGCATCTCCAAAGGGGCGTTCTATCTGTTTTATCCATCCAAGGAACATCTGTTTTATGTGCTGCTGCGTCAGATGCACGCAGAGTTGTACGGCCCGGCCATGCAGCAGCTGGCCCAGCCCCAGGGCACCCCGGCCCAGCAGCTGACTCAGGCCATTCTGGCGGGCTGCCGTGCGCTGGACGGAAGCGGCCTGTGCCGCTTCTGGGAGCAGGACGCGCCGGAGATTTTGCGCGCCATCCCGGCAGAGGAGCGCAGGGCACAGCAGGCCGAGGAGTATGCGGTGTTTCACCGCTTCCTGGCCCAGAACGGGGCCTCCGGTGTGCCGGAAGAACGGGCCATGAATGCCCTGCGCAGCCTGATCCTGACCGTGCCCATGCGCAGGAAGCTGGGCGAGGATTACCCGCAGATCCTGCTGTGGATGGCCCAGGGCGTGTGTGCACAGATCTTTCCGCAAAACAAGCCGGAAGCTGCCATGTGAGAGCATGGCATTTTCATAAAACTGAAAGTTAGAATAAACTAACAAAATAGACGGAGGTACTTATGAAACCCGATTCCAAAAAACTGACCATCCCGTACCTTGTTTCCATTGGCGTATTCACGGCCATTTATTTTGTGCTGGTCACCATTGCCACCTTTGCCTGTGCGCTGCTGCCCGGTGTGGGCAACATTGTGCTGCCGGCTGCGGCGGCGCTGATCTCCGACAGCGTGTATATGCTGCTGGCGGCCAAACTGCAGAAGTTTGGCGGCATTAGCATCATGGGCCTTGTCATGGGTCTGTTCTTCTTTGTATCCGGCCACTTTGTCCTGAGCTTTGCGGCCAACATCGTCTGCGGCGTACTGGCCGATTTTGTGGCAAAGCTCAGCAATTACCGCAGCAAAAAGGGCCTGCTGGCCAGCTATGTGGTCTTTTCCTACGGGCTGACCGGCCCCATCCTGCCTTTGTGGTTCATGAAGGACGCCTACATTGCCAACCTGACCGCCCGCGGCAAGGACGCTGCCTACATCAACACTCTGTTTGCCCCCATCAACAGCGGCAGCTTTGTGGTGTGCATCGCGGCCATTCTGGTGTGCGCCGTGCTGGGCGGCCTGTTTGGCCAGAAGATGATGAAAAAGCACTTTGAAAAAGCGGGGATCGTGGCATGAACTTCCGCATGGACCCGCGCGCCAAGCTGTATTTGCTGCTGCTGGCCAACCTGATGCTCTTTTTCCATGTGAGCACCGGGGCCGAGGCAGTGACCACAGCACTGTTTCTGCTGCTGTTTTTCCTGTCCGGGCGGGTGAAGTCCGGGGTGCGGCTGAGCGTGGTCTATTTCGGGCTGCTGGCCGTGGATCTGTTTGTGGTGCCGCTGGCGGGGGAGGGTATTCTGCTCAATCTGCTGTCGCTGGTGTCGGTGGGCATCCGCATGATGCTGCCCTGCATCATCACCGGTGCCTACGCCTTTTCCACCACCACGGTGAGGGAGCTGACCAGCGCCCTGCGCCGGATGCATGTACCGGAAAGCGTTATCATCCCCTGTGCGGTGGTGGTGCGGTTTTTCCCCACCGTGCAGGAGGACTACCGCCAGATCCGCAGCGCCATGGCCCTGCGCGGCATTGCAGAGGGCAAAGGCGCTCTGCTGCTGCATCCTATGCAGTCGCTGGAATATATCCTGATGCCGCTGCTGATGAACGGCAATAACGTGGCGCAGGATCTCTCGGTGGCCGCACTGACCAAGGGCATCGGCCTGCCGGGCAGACACACCTGCATGACCGAACTGCACCTGACCGTGTGGGATTTTGTCTACCCGGCCCTGTGCACCCTGCCGCTGCTGTGGAAAGGAGTGATGCTGCTGTGAGCCGGATCGAAAGCAACCATGTATCGTTTACCTATCAGGGCAGTACCGCCCCGGCACTGCAGGACGTGACACTGGACATCCGGCCCGGCGAGTGTGTACTGCTGTGCGGCCGCAGCGGCTGCGGAAAAACCACCTTTTCCCGCCTGCTGAACGGCCTGGCCCCGGCGTTTTACCCCGGCCAGCTGACCGGCAGCTGCACCGTGGAGGGGCTGCTGGCCGGTACCGCGGACATTGAGCAGTATGTGCCGCTGGTGGGCAGCGTGTTCCAGAACCCCAAAACGCAGTATTTCAATGTGGACACCACCGCCGAGCTGGCCTTCCCCTGTGAGAACAGCGGCATGGAGCCTGCCGCCATCCGGCAGCGGGTGCAGCAGGTGGTGGAGCAGTTCCACCTGGAACCGCTGATGGACCGCAGTGTGTTCCGGCTTTCCGGCGGCGAAAAGCAGCGGGTGGCCTTTGCTGCCGCCTGTATGCTGGGGCCGAAGCTGCTGGTGCTGGACGAACCCACCAGCAACCTGGACGCCGGGGCCATTGTGCAGCTGCACGATATGATCGCGGCCATGAAGCGCGCGGGCGTGACCATTGTGCTGGCAGAGCACCGGCTGGCCTGGGTGCAGGATGTGGCGGACCGGTATTTCTTTTTTGAGGCGGGCCGCCTTGCTGCCGTGTGGACGGCGGCGGAGTTTGCCGCCCTGCCGGAAACGGCGCTGCAGGCCTCCGGCCTGCGGGCACGGGAACTGGCCTCGTACCGCGCAAAACTGCAGGCCAAAACCAGCCTGCCCTGCACCGGTGCGCACCCTGCCGGATCTGCGCTTTTCCGCCGGAGAGATCGTGGGCCTGATGGGCCACAACGGCATTGGCAAAAGCACCCTGGCCAGAACCCTGTGCGGCCTGATGGAGCCGCTGGCCGGGCAGATCCTGTGGGACGGCCATGCCGCCAGCGCAAAACAGCGCCTGCACAAAAGCTTTCTGGTGATGCAGGACGTGAACTACCAGCTGTTCAGCGACAGCGTGCGGGAAGAGATCCTGCTGGGGGCTGCCCACCCGGAACAGGCCGATGCTGTGATGCAGGCGCTGGGGCTGGAAGCCCTGGCTGACCGCCACCCCATGAGCCTTTCCGGCGGGCAGAAGCAGCGGGTGGTGGTGGCCGCCGCCATGCTGAGCGACAAACAGCTGATCCTGCTGGACGAACCCACCAGCGGCCTGGACAAGGGCAATATGGAGCAGGTGGGCCGCTTGCTGCAGCAGCTCAAGGCCCAGAGCAGGACCCTTGTGGTCATTACCCATGACGAAGAGCTGGCCGCCGACTGGTGCGACCGCATTGTGGCGCTGCAGGATGAATAAAAGGAGAGTGTACGATGGAATACCATGCAAACGACTGGCTGGGCCGGTGGCAGAACTTTGAGAGCTACCTTACCAGCACCGACCCTTACCTGACCCGTGCCTGGCAGGATGCCGAGGCCGCTGCCGCCGCCATGCCCATGTTCCGGGGCGGGGCAAAGGCCTTCTGGCAGAAAGCCTGCGTGACCACCAGCCCCGAAAACCCGCACACACTGGGCGGCTGGAACATTACCCCGGCGGAAGGGGAGAAGCTGTGCATTGAATGGCTGGCCGAGGACGGCACCAGCCTGGGCAAGGCGGTCTACCACCTGGAAACCGTGCTGGAAAAGGGCCTGGAAGGCAAGGAAAATGCGCTGTTTGTGGCAGAAGATGCACCGGAGCACTGGCCCTTCCGCTGCCTGCTGGCCATGGAGCCCATGCCTTCGCGCACGGCCCGCCGGAACGGCGGCCTGCTGAGCCACCTGCACTTCCAGTATGCCAGCCGGGCAGACCTGCTGGTGGACCCGGAAACCGGCAGGCTGCGCAGCCCTATGTGGTATGCCACTGTGTGTGACGGGGACGGCACGCTGCTGGAACGGTGCAATATTGTGCTGGCCCTGCACCGGCTGCCGGTGTGGCAGGCTCTGCCGCAGCTCTGACCCGGAAAGAAGAAGCCGAAGCCGCTGCCGGTTCTGCTCCTGTATGGAGCAGCCGGCAGCGGCTTTTTGCGCCAGAAACGGCGGGTTTGCCCCGGCGCGGCCCTGTGTTGCCATTTTTCACAAATTGCGTTATACTGATTCTATAAATTTTTGCATCAAGGAGAGACCATCATGCTGCGCTGCGCCATTGTAGAGGATACTGCCCAGGAGCTGGAACACCTGCAAAACTGCCTGAAACGGTATTCTGCCGAGCGGGATCTGCCGCTGAGCGTTACGGCGTTCGGGAACGCAGCGGATTTTCTGGAACACTACCGTGCAGACTACGACATCGTGTTCATGGACATTGAGCTGCCGGGGCTGAACGGCATGGAGGCGGCCCACCGCCTGCGGGAGATCGACCAGCAGGTGATCCTGATCTTTGTGACCAACATGGCCCAGTATGCGGTCAAGGGCTACGAGGTGGATGCCCTGGACTACATCATCAAGCCTGCGCAGTACGGGCCGCTGAGCATCAAGCTGGATCGCGCCACGGCGCGCTGGCGCACGGCAGCCGAGAGCATTATGGTGGCGCTGTCCACCGGCACCCAGCGGCTGCTGCTGCGGGAGATCTGCTACATTGAGGTGCAGGGCCACAAGCTGACCTACCACACCGAGCAGGGGGCTGTGCCCGGCAGCGGCACGCTGCAGGACACCGAGAACCGCCTGCGGGGCAAGGGCTTTCTGCGCTGCAACAAGTGCTACCTGGTCAACCAGCAGCACATCCAGCAGGTGCGCGGCAGCGACCTGCTGCTGACCAATGGCGAAACGCTGCAGATCAGCCGCCTGCGCAAAAAAGAGTTTCTGGAGGAGCTGTCCCAGAGCATGGGCAGGGAATTTGTGCGATGAACATTCTGCGAACGATCCTGGCACAGCACGGCTACGTGCTGGAACTGCTGGTCTGTGTGGTCGCCACCACCTGGTGGCTGGAACGGCGGGAGCGGTTCGGGCTGCGCTGCTGCGGCGTGTTCGGGCTGGCGGTGCTGGTCACAGCGGTGTGGGGCTGGATGCCCAGCGGCCTGCTGGCCGACAGCCTGCGCACCTTTGCGCTGTGGCTGGTGGCTGCAGCGGGCATTGGCATCTGCTACCGGCTGCAGGCGTCCTGGGCGGTGTTCTACGCCACGGCGGCGGGCACCATGCAGCACATCATTTTCCGGGGCGCAAAGCTGCTGCAGAACCTGCTGGCGCATCTGTCTCACAACTGGGGCTGGTTCCGCAACGAGGTGTATCTGCCGCTGTTTGTGGGGCTGTTCATCCTGTGTTATTTCCTGTTTTCCCGCAGGCTGCAGAACCGCAACCTGGGCACCCTGCCGGGGCGCACCATGACCTTTATCCTGATCGGCTACCAGCTGAGCATGAACATCTTCGTCAACCTGTTCAACGTGTTCAGTGTGGACAGCGGCCCCCGCATTTTTACCACCTACAGCCTGTACGATGAAGTGACCACCGTGCTGCTGTTCTTTCTGCTGTGCGAAATTCTGGAACGCAGCGATGCCGAATGGGACAACGCCGTGCTGCAGCAGATGATGCAGCAGCAGCGCCAGCAGATGGAGCTTTCCAAGGAGACGGTGGAGCTGATCAACATTAAATGCCACGACATCCGCAAGCAGCTGTACACCCTGGGCAGCCGGGTGCCGCCCGAAGAGCTGGACGAGCTGAAAAAGGCCGTGGACATTTACGGCTCCACGGTCAAAACCGGCAACGAAACGCTGGACGTGCTGCTGGCCGAGCGCTCCATCCTGTGCAAGGGCCGCGGCATCCAGCTGGATTACATGGCGGACGGCGCAAAACTGAGCTTCCTGAAGCCCGGCGAGATCTATTCGCTGTTCGGCAATGCGCTGGACAACGCCATTGAGGCGGTGACCCCGCTGGAGCCGGACCGCCGCTACATCGGCCTGCAGGTGCGGGCCGAGCGGGGAATGCTGGTGATCCGCATGGAAAACTGCATGGACGAGACGCCCCGCTTTGTGGACGGCCTGCCCCAGACCACCAAAGGGGATGCCCGGTGGCACGGTTTTGGCGTAAAAAGCATCCGCCGCATTGTGGAACAGCACGGCGGCACCGTGACCATGCAGGCCGGGGACGGCATGTTCCGCCTGGCGGCTCTGCTGCCCCTGAAATGACAGTTTGGGGCCTGAAAATGACAGTTTGGGAAAATTTTGTTGTAAACTAGCACAAAAAGTTTATACTGTCGGCAGAGCTTTGAATCACTCTGCCGATTTCTTTTCCACCGTGAATGCTTCCGCGCGGTGCAGGGGAAAGCGGACAACTTTCAAAGGAGGAAAAAATGTTGAAGAAGAAGAACCTTTGGCGCGGTTTCACCATGGTGTTCGCCCTGCTTCTGGCTGTTTCCATGATGGCGGGCAACATTCTGGAACTCTACCGCACCTCTGTGGATGCCTTCCTGGGCACCCGCAGCACACAGACCGTGACCGAGCAGTCTGACGACGAGTCCGATGCATGGACCTACAAGTCGCAGTTCACCTCGGCCGAAGAAGCCTACAATGGCTTCAAGGATTTTGCCATTGAAACGGCGCAGGAGACCTTCGCTCTGCTGAAGAACGAAAACAACGCCCTGCCCCTGGCCAAGGATGCCAAGATCACCATGCTGGGCGTCCGCAGCTACGCTCCCGTGTACGGCAACAGCGGCGGCAGCGTGCCGGACGGCAAGTCCACCGTGCAGATTTTTGATGCCTTTACCGAGCGCGGCTTCCAGCTGAACCCGGAGACCCTGGCCGCATACGAAGCATTCTTTGCGGACAAGGAATGGACCAAGCCCCAGTTCGGCGGCGGCATCCTGCCCGCTTACGCCGAGATCAGCGCTTACGATGATCCCTGCGAGCTGACGATGGATGAGCTGAAGGCCCTGAACCCGGACTTCCAGTCCAAGTACACCGAATACGGCGATGCCGCCATCGTGGTGGTGGGCCGTGTCGGCGGCGAGGGCGGTGCCTACTACCCCGGCGAGGAAGGCCTTGCTGAGGGCGTGAACACCGTGAACGGCAACATCCTGAGCCTGAGCGATGAAGAAATGGCCATGATCGAGGAAGCAAAGGCCAATTTCGACAAGGTCATCGTGCTGGTCAACGCTGCCAACCCCATGGAGATCGCAAACCTGCAGGACGACCCCGACATTGACGCCATCCTGTGGGTGGGTTACCCCGGCGCTTACGGCTTCTACGCCGTGGCCGATGTGCTGAACGGCACCGTGGCCCCCTCGGCACACCTGGGCGACACCTTTGTCAAGAACGGCGCCCTGGCTCCTGCCATGCAGAACTTTGGCAACATTCCCTGGGCAAATGCTTCGGACTTTGCTGAGGGCACCAGCGTCAACTCCTACCTGATCGAAACCGAGGGCATCTACACCGGCTACCGTTACTACGAGACCCGCTATGCGGACATTGTGCTGGGCAACGGCGGTGCAAACGCTTCGGCCGGTACTTACGCCAACGCGGACGGCACCATTGCCACCACCGATGGCACCTGGAGCTACGACAATGAGGTGGTTTATCCCTTCGGCTACGGCCTGAGCTACACCACCTTTGAGCAGACCCTGGACAGCGTGGTGGTGACCGGCGACAAGCGCACCGCTGCCGTCACCGTGACCACCACCAACACCGGCGATGTGGCCGGCAAGGCTGTTGTGCAGCTGTACGCCAGCGTGCCTTACACCGACTACGACAAGCAGTACGGCATTGAAAAATCCGCCCTGCAGCTGATGGATTACGAAAAGACCAATACCCTGCAGCCCGGCGAGAGCCAGACCATTACCATGAACGTGGATATGAGCCTGCTGGCCAGCTACGACAGCCAGAACGCCGGTACCTACATTGTGGACCCGGGCGACTACTACTTCGCCATTGGTTCCGATGCCCATGAGGCCCTGAACAACATTCTGGCCGCCCAGGGCAAGACCACCGCAGACGGCATGACCGCCGATGGCGACACCTCCAAGACCTACCAGTGGACCTGGGACGGCGATGTGGATGCCGATACCTTCTCTGTGAGCAAGGCCGGTGTGGAGATCACCAACGCTGTGAGCGACGGCGACTACTCCATGGACATCAACACCTTTATCCCCGGTGCCGCAACCTACCTGTCCCGCAGCGACTGGGACGGCACCTTCCCCACCACCATCACCGGCCTGAAGGCCGAGGGCCGTCTGGCCACCCTGCTGGCCGATGACTTCATCGAGCTGAAAACCGATGAGGACACTTCCGACATCACCTTTGGCGATACCACCAGCACCCTGACCCTGAACGACCTGAAGGGTGCCGACTTTGACGATCCCCGCTGGGACGAGCTGGTGGGCAAAGTGACCATTGAAGAGTTCCTGGACTTTGCTTCCCACGCCTTCCACAACATCCAGAACATCGACTCTGTGGGTCTGCCGCAGTATGCAGCCGATGACGGCCCCAACGGTTCCGACTCTCACTACCTGACCGAGGGCAGCTATCAGGGCACCCCGTACGCAGACGCAGCCGATTACGACTACGCTACCCGCGTTGGCCCCACCCCGCAGAACATCGCTTACAGCTGGAACAAGGAACTGGCCTATCAGGTTGGTGAGATCACCCTGGGCGAGAGCACCCTGGTGCTGAACCTGCCCATCATGATCGGCCCCGGCATGAACATCCATCGCCACACCTACAATGCCCGCGGCAGTGAGTACTACTCCGAGGACCCCGTCCTGTCCGGCTACACCGGCTCTGCTGTGGTGCAGGGTGCTCAGAGCAAGGGCACCCTGGTCAACATCAAGCACGCCGCCTTCAACGATCAGGAGATCAACCGCTCCGGTATTGCGGTGTTCATGACCGAGCAGAAGGCCCGCGAGCTGGAGCTGCGCAACCTGCAGCAGGCCTTTGAAGGCAACGGCAAGCCCGCTTCCTTCGAGAACGATCCTTCCCGTGACGACACCTACACGGTGGGTGCTCTGGGTGTGATGAGCTCCTACAACCGCATTGGTGCCGTGGCCTCCAGCGCAAACGCTGGTGTCCAGGTGCAGATCATGCGCAACGAGTGGGGCTTCCACGGCTACAACGTCACCGACTTTACCGGCGTTACCCTGCACGCTTCTCCCAAGGAGTCCATCCTGGCCGGTACCACCGCATTCTGCGGCTTCGGCGTGGACGACAGCATCACCTACTGGAATGCTGACGCTCTGAAGGGTGACCGCTCCATGCTGCTGGCCATCAAGGACAACATCCACTACCTGCTGTACGCTCTGGCAAACAGCGCCGCCATGAACGGTGTCAATTCCACCACCCGCACCATCAGCGTGATGACCTGGTGGCGTATGGCTTACCGCGTGTGCATCTACGGCTTTGCAGCACTCACCGCGCTGAGCGCCCTGCTGTACGTGGTTTCTGCGGCCAAGAGCAAGAAGCGCAAGGCTGCAAAGGAGGTTTGAGCCATGAAAACAAAACTGAACCCGAAGATGATCGTGGCTGCTGCGGCAGGCGTGATCGGCCTGGCGGTGTATGGCTACACTTCTCTTACCGGCTACCTGGCGGCCAGTGCCACCAGTACCCTGCCGGTGGTGCTTACCCTGGCTGCACTGGTGTGCCTGGCCCTGCGCCAGTTTGCAGGCGATAAGATGCCCGCCGTCCTCAGCGATGTGCTGTTGGTGGCAGCGGATGTCTGCCTGATCGGCAGCTTCGCCGTCTTTGTGCTGGCCCGCGTTTCGCTGGCTGCAGACGTCTATTTCATCCCGGTCAACTACCCGGCCTCGGAGGCCACGGCCCTGCACATCTCCATTGTGGGCGCTGTGTGCTACCTGGTGGGCATTGTGGCCCTGATCGTGGAAGGCTTCTCCGCAAAGAACTGATAACACGCATCAGCCGCCCGGCGGAGAAATTCTGCCGGGCGGCATTTTGGTTTGAAACATTGGAAAGGAGGCGCTGCCTGTGAAAGCCTGTTCCTTCAACACTGGCTGGACCTGCCGCCATTTACTGGAAGAAGGGCCGGCTGTGCCGGTCACCCTGCCCCATGACGCAGCCATGGACGAGCCGCGCACGGAAACTGCCCCCGGCGGCACCAACACCGGCTGGTACGAGGGCTTTGACTATCTGTACGAAAAGCGCTTTACGCCGGAGGAGGCCCTACAGGGCCAGACCCTTACCCTGGAGTTTGAAGGTGTGTACCACAACGCCGAGGTCTGGCTCAACGGCGAAAAGCTGGCCTTCAACCCCTACGGCTACACCGATTTTACGGTGGACCTGACCGGAAAGCTGGATTTTGCCGCCGAGAACGTGCTGCAGGTGATCGCCCGCAACGCCGACCAGCCCAACAGCCGCTGGTATTCCGGCGCGGGCATCTACCGCCCGGTGACCCTGTGGGTTGGCCCGGCCCGGCATTTGCTGCTGGACGGGCTGCAGGTGCGCACGGTGTCCATCGACCCGCCGGAGGTGGAGATCACCGCGGCCGCCAGTGCCTCTGGCACCGTGCGGCTGCAGGTGCTGGACGGCACCGCCGTGCTGGCCGAAGCGGAAGCTCAGGCCGGCACCCCGGTGCGGCTGCGCCTGCCGGAAGCGGCCCTTTGGTCCCCGGAGCACCCGAAGCTCTACACCCTGCAGGCCGCCTTTGGCATCGACACGGCCAGCACCCGCTTTGGCATCCGCAGCCTTGCCTGGGGCAAACAGGGCCTGCTGCTCAACGGCAGCCGAGTCATTCTGCAGGGGGCCTGCATCCACCACGACAACGGCCTGCTGGGCGCGGTGTGCCACCCGGACGCCGTGCGCCGCAAGGTGCGCATCCTGAAAGAAAACGGCTACAATGCCATCCGTTCGGCCCACAACCCCTGCTCCAAGGCTCTGCTGGACGCCTGCGATGCGCAGGGAATGCTGGTGATGGATGAGTACATCGACCACTGGTACATCCACAAGACCGAGCACGACTACGTGGACTACTTTGCCGACTGGTGGAAAAAAGATCTGGACAGCATGGTGCGCAAGGATTACAATCATCCCAGCGTCATCCTGTACTCCACCGGCAACGAGGTGAGCGAGACCGCCCAGGAAAAGGGCATTGCCCTGACCAGGGAGCTGACCGACTACCTGCACGGCCTGGACGACACCCGCCCGGTGACCTGCGGCGTGAACATCTTTTTCAACTTCCTCAGCTCCATCGGCTTTGGCGTCTACAGCGACAAAAAGGCCAAAAAGCAGGCCGAGGACGCCGCCAAAAAGAAAAAAGCCGTGGGCAGCCAGTGCTTCAACAACCTGGCGGGCCTGCTGGTCAGCGAGTTCATGAAGCACGGTGCCACCCTGCACGGCTGCGATGTCAAAACCCGGGACGCCTTTGCCAACATGGACATTGCGGGCTACAACTACGGCATTTACCGCTACAGCCACGACCTGAAAAAATACCCTGACCGCCTGATTCTGGGCAGCGAGACCTTCTGCAGTGATGCATACCGCTTCCGGGAGCAGGCAAAGCAGGAGCCGCGGCTCATCGGCGATTTTGTGTGGGCCGGTATGGATTATCTGGGCGAAGTGATGGTGGGCAGCTGGGAATACGCCGACTACGCACCCCGCTTTGACGGCGGCCTTGGCTGGGTGAGCGCCGGTTCCGGCCGCATCGACCTGACCGGCAAGCCGCTGGGCGAAGCGCTGTACACCCGGGTGGCGCTGGAACAGGCCGAAGGGCCGTTCCTGGCCGTGCGCCCGGTGAACCACACTGGCGACAAGCACTCGCCCTCGGCCTGGAAGATGACCAACGCCATGGAAAGCTGGACCTGGCCCGGCTGCGAAGGAAAGCAGGCGGAAGTGGAAGTGTATGCCCGGGCGGCCAGCGCCGCGCTGGTGCTGAACGGCAAGGAGATCGCCCGCAAAACGGCGAAAAACGACTGCCTGTTCCGTTTCCGCTGCACCTACCAGCCCGGCACGCTGGAAGCCGTGGCCTACAACGCCGCAGGGCAGGAGACCGGCCGCTGCGCCCTGACCACCGCCGGTTCCGAAACGGAGCTGCGGGCCGAGCCGGAAGAAACCGCCGTGCGCCCCGGCCAGCTGTGCTACATCCGCCTGCGCTACACCGATGCAGGCGGCGTGCTCAAGCCCACCGTGCATGCACCCATCCGGGTGCAGGTGACCGGCGGCCGCCTGCTGGCGCTGGGCAATGCCTGCCCCTTCAACCTGCGGGGCTACCACACCACCGAGACCGACCCCTACTGGGGCGAGGCGCTGGCCATTGTGGAGGCCGGCAGCACCGGCTGCGTGACCATGCATGCCGAGAGCAAGGCCGGCCGGGCAGACGCCGCCGTGCAAGTTCATAAGGAGTAAACACCATGTCCATCTCTCAGAAAAACCCCAAGCTGGCCAAGCTGGCCGGGCAGTTCATCAAGTTCTATGCCTTTTCCATGCTGGTCACCCTGCTGCAGTATCTGCTGCTCACCTTTCTGCCTGGGCTGTTCTACGCCCACACCGACTGGTGCAGCATTCCCTGCCAGCTCATCCACCTGAACCTTGGCCCGGTGGACACCTATGTGTTCAACTACCCCGTCACCGGGGACGCCACCGGCGGCATGGGCTACTTTGCCGCCTTTGCCATCACGTTGTTCCTGGCGCAGTGCGTCAACTTCCCCATGCAGCGCAACATCACCTTCAAGTCCAAGGGCAACATATGGTATCAGATCTTGTGGTACGTCATTGCCTTTGTGCTCATCACCATCGTGTGCAGCTTCCTCATGGGGCTGTATGTGCCCCTGTGCAAGCAGTTCTTCCCCCCGGCGGTGTATAACGTGCTCATCACGGTGATCAACGGCGGCGTGCAGATGGTGATTTATTTCCCCATTTACAAGATCATTTTCCCGGAGGGTGAAGCCAAATGAAACACGCAGACGTGATCGCAACTCTTTCTCTGCTGGAAAAATGCGCTCTGCTTTCCGGTTCCACCGTGTTCGAGACCCACGCCCTGCCGGGCCGGGGCATCCCGGCCATCTGGCTGTCGGACGGCCCCAACGGCCTGCGCAAGCAGGCAGGCCCGGCGGACCATCTGGGCCTGAACCCCTCGGAACCGGCCACCTGCTTCCCCACGGCGGCCACCGTGGCCAACAGCTGGGACCCCGCCCTGGGCGAGGAAATCGGCAGGGCTTTGGGCGAGGAGACTGCTTCCTACAGCGTCAACGTGATCCTTGGCCCGGGCCTGAACACCAAGCGCAGCCCCCTGTGCGGCCGCGACTTTGAGTATTTTTCCGAGGATCCCTACCTTTCCGGCAAGCTGGCCGCCGGTTATGTGCGCGGCATCCAGTCCGTGGGCGTGTCGGCCTGCCCCAAGCACTTTGCCGCCAACAACCAGGAGCTGCGCCGCATGGCCAGCAACAGCGTGCTGGACGAGCGCACCCTGCGGGAGCTGTACCTCACCGGGTTTGAAATTGCCGTCAAAGAGGGCAAGCCCAAGTGCATCATGACCTCCTACAACCGGGTGAACGGTACCTATGCCAACGAGAACCACCATCTGCTGCAGGACATCCTGCACGGCGAGTGGGGCTACGAGGGCGCGGTGGTCACCGACTGGGGCGGCTCCAACGACCATGTGGAGGGCGTGCGCGAAGGCTCTACGCTGGAAATGCCGGCCCCCGGCTTTGGCTCTGCCAAGCGGTTGATGCAGGCTGTGGAGGAAGGCCGCCTGCCGGAGTCTGCCGTGGACGCCCGGGTGGACGAGCTGCTGGAACTGGTGTTCAGCACAGACGCCGCCGTGCAGAAGGCCCCGAAACACTTTGACGAGGAGGGCCACCATGCACTGGCCCGCCGCGCGGCCGCCGAGAGTGTGGTGCTGCTGAAAAACGAGGATGCCATCCTGCCCCTGAAACCGGAGCAGACCGTGGCCCTCATCGGCGATTTTGCCCAGACGCCCCGCTATCAGGGTGCCGGGTCCAGCTCGGTGAACCCCACCCGGGTGGATACCCTGAAAGAAGCCGCCGAAGCAGATGCCATTTCGCTGGCAGGCTTCTGCACCGGGTACGAGCGCAGCGGCAAACCCAACCCCGCCTTTGTGGAGGAAGCCGCTGCCCTGGCCCGCAAAGCGGACGTGGCAGTGCTCTGCATCGGCCTGGATGAATCCAGCGAGAGCGAGGGCCTGGACCGCAGCCACATCGGCATCCCGGAAAATCAGAAGCAGCTGCTGGAAGCCGTGGCCCAGGCCAACGAAAACCTTGTGGTGGTGCTGAGCGCGGGCAGCGTGGTGGAGACCGGCTGGGTCAGCCATTGCAAGGCTGTGCTGCACGCCTATCTGGGCGGGCAGGCCGGTGCCGGTGCCATCATGGATGTGCTCACCGGCCGGGTGAACCCCAGCGGCAAGCTGGCCGAGACCCTGCCCCTGGCCTACGAGGACAGCCCGGCGGCCCGGTATTTCCCGGGGGAACATCAGAACGTGCAGTACCGCGAGGGCCTGTACGTGGGCTACCGCTATTATGAGACGGCCCATGTGCCGGTGCGCTACCCCTTCGGCTATGGCCTGAGCTACACCACCTTTGCCTATTCGGATTTGAAGGCAGCTGCGGATAAGGTGATCTTTACCATCACCAACACCGGCTCCTGCGCCGGTGCCGAGATCGCCCAGCTGTATGTGGCCAAGGCCGGTGCCGCCATTTTCCGCCCGGAAAAGGAGCTGAAAGGCTTTGCCAAGGTGTTCCTGCAGGCGGGGGAGAGCAAAACGGTCACCATTCCGCTGGACGACAAGGCTTTTCGCTACTGGAATGTAAAAACCAACCGGTGGGAAGTGGAAGGCGGTGCCTATCAGCTGCTGGTGGGTGCCAGCGTGCAGGACATCCGCCTGCAGGCCGAGGTGTCCGTGCAGGGCACCGGTGCGCCGGACCCCTACACCGGCAAAGAGGTGCAGTGCTACCGCACTGCCGACATCAAAAACGTGCCGGATGCGGAGTTTGAAGCCCTGCTGGGCCACGCCATCCCGGAAGATAAGCCCCACATTGATCAGACCATGACCCTGGGCGAGCTGAACCACAGCCGCAGCCCCCTATGCTGGCTGGCCTGGGCGGTGCTGCACACCCTGCTCAAGCGCAGCTCCCGCGGGGGCACGCCGGACCTGAACCTGCTGTTCCAGTACAACATGCCCATCCGCGCCCTGGCCCAGATGACCGGCGGTGCCGTGGGGCAGGAGACCGTGGACGGCATTGTGATGGAAGCCAGGGGCTTCTGGATCATCGGCCTGGTGCGGGCCATCATCGGCTTTGCCCAGAACGCCGCCTGCAACCGCCGCTACCGCGCCCAGCTGGACGCCCTGCAGAAGAGCAGCGCACAAAAATCCTGAGTGTTTCTCGGAATTTTCTCCTTCATTTAAGCAAACAGCCCCCGGTTCTGAACCGGTCCGTAAAAAGTAGACAATAGACAAAAGACCTCCCCGTGTAGGATAA
>CAVIXY010000026.1:10281-25130 GCA_963646665.1 Bacteroides sp. CAG:545 | reverse complement strand
AGGCTGCACAGCAGCTGCACGTATTTTTCCTCCCGGTCCCGCACAGGCGCGATCAGCCCGTGCAGCGCCGTTTCCAGCACAAAGGGGTCTGCCGCAACCAGCGGCTCCAGCCGCCAGGCCGCCTGCACCGGGGGCTGCAGTGCATCCGAAGGCTGAACCGCCCCGGCCAGCAGCCGGGCCGCCTGCGCTGCCGCATACTGCTGCGCCCGCCGCGCTTTTTCACAGAAGGCGGCCAGGTTTTCCACAGCGGCTTCGTTCACGCTCTGCAGGGCCGGCACCGCGTGGTGGCGCAGCCGGTTGCGGGCATAATCGTCCGTTTCGTTGGTCTCGTCCTGCACCCAGGCCGCACCGCACGCCCGGCAGACTTCTTCGGTCTCTGCCCGGGTCAGGCAGAGCAGCGGGTGCAGATACCAGCCGTTTTCCGGCCGGATGCCCCCTGCCCCCTGCAGCCCGGTGCCCCGGGCCAGCCGGAACAGCAGCGTTTCGGCCTGATCATTTGCAGTATGGGCGGTTGCAAGGGCGTCTATCCCCTCTGCGTGCAGCTGTGCAAAGCAGGCATGGCGCAGGCGGCGCGCCCAGTCCTCGCTGGCATGGGGCGGCGGTGTGCCCACCTCCCCGGCCAGCTCGGCGGCGCGGAACACCCGCAGCGGCACGCCCAGCCCGGCGCAGGCATCCCGCACAAAGGCTTCGTCCCGGTCTGCCGCCGCGCCCCGCAGGCCGTGGTTGACATGGCAGGCCGAGAGCGCGTAGCCGAATTCCGGCTGCAGCGCCCGCAGGATGTGCAGCAGGGCCATGCTGTCGGCCCCGCCGGAAACTGCCGCCGCCAGCCGCAGCGGCTGCCCGGGGCAGAGGAGCCGGTTCTGCAGGCAGTAGGCCCGCACCCGGTCAAAAATTTCGTTTTTCATCGGATCAGCGCTTGAAATCCACATCCATAAAGCGGGTATGGGCACCATCCCAGCCCAGCGGCACCGTGCTGGTCTCGCCGTGGCGGTTCTTGGCCACAATGCACTCGGCGGTGTCGGCGTCCACCTCGGCACCGTCTGGGTTCTGGCTGGCGTAATAGGAATCGCGGTACAGGAACAGAACGCAGTCGGCATCCTGCTCAATGGAGCCGGAATCACGCAGGTCAGACAGCTGGGGCCGATGGCTGGAGTTGTTGCCCTGCTTTTCCACTGCACGGGACAGCTGGGAAAGCGCGATGATGGGCACGTTCATTTCCTTGGCCATGATCTTGAGGTTCCGGGTGATGGAGCTGATCTCCTGCACGCGGTTCTCGGTACGCTGGCCGGTGGTCATCAGCTGCAGATAGTCAATGACGATCAGGCCCACGTTGGGCCGGGCAGGGTCCTGGTTCACCCGGCGGATCTTGGCCTTCATCTCGGTGATGGTAATGCCGGAAGTATCGTCCATATAAATCGGCGCATCGTGCAGTTTTTCGGTGGCCAGGGCCAGATACTCCCAGTCCTCGGCGCGCAGGGCACCGGTGCGGAAAGCCTGGCTGTCGATGCCGGCTTCCGCCGACAGAATGCGGTTGGTCAGCTGTTCCTTGGTCATTTCCAGGCTGAAAATGGCCACCGGTACCTTTTGCTGCATGGCTACACGGGTGGCAATGTTCAGTGCAAAACTGGTTTTGCCCATGCCGGGGCGGGCAGCCAGAATGATCAGGTCGCCGCGGCCCAGGCCGGTCAGCACCGTATCCAGCAGGCGGAACCCGGTGGGAATGCCCTTGTACTTGTCGGCATCCGGGCCGCTGATCTTCTGCAGGTTGGTCAGGGTTTCCACCATGCTGGAAGAAAGCGGCGTCAATGCGCTGGAATCCCGCCCGGAGCGGATCTCGTAAATGCGCTGCTCGGCATTTTCCAGCAGCAGGTCTGCGTCCGGCTCATCGTTTGCATCCTGCAGAATGTCCTTGGCCACGTCCATCAGCTGGCGCACCTGGTATTTTTCCTGCACGATCTGGGCATAAGCCTTGACGTTGGAGATGCTGGGCACCGTTTCGGCCAGGCCGGTCAGGTACACCTTGGCCTCGTCCGCACTGGGGAACACGCCATCCGAGATCACGGCGTCCAGCAGGGTAACAAAGTCGATGGTCTGATCGTTGGTGAACAGACGCAGCATCTCGGAGTAGATCTGCGCGTTCTGCCGGGTATAGAACATCTCCGGCCGGATGATCTCCACCAAATCGGTGAGGGTGTCGGGCTTGAGCAGCACCGCGCCCAGCACGCTCTGCTCCGCCTGCATGTTGAACGGCTGGTTGATGCCCACGCTCTCCAGATTCAGTTCATTGGAATAATGTCGTTCGTTCGGCATAGTCGTTCATCCTTCTGCATTATTTGCTGAAAAGCCAAAAAGCGCCCCCTGCCATGAGGGGGCGCAGACAGGCTATGGGGTCTGATCAGGCCTGTTCCACTTCCACCTGGATCTTGAAGGACGCAACCACGCCCACATGCAGGCGCACCTTGGCGTTGAACACACCGGCATCCTTGATGTCCTTGGTTTCCAGCTCGATCTTTTTCTTGTCGATGGGGGCACCGGCCAGCACAGCCAGAGCCTCGGCCACTTCCTTGCCGGTCACCTTGCCGTGCAGACGGCCGGATGCGCCGCCCTTGGCCTTAATGACCACGGTCTTGCCCTCGATCTTGGCAGCCAGCGCCTTGGCAGCAGCCACAGTCTCGGCCTCGTGGAAGTCGGCAGCAGCTTCCTTGCTGCGGGCCACGTTCACAGCGCTGGCATCGGCCACAGCCGCCAGCTTGCGCGGGAACAGGTAGTTGCGGGCGTAGCCGTCCGAAACCTCATGGATCTCGTCCTTTTTGCCAATGCCCTTGATATCCTGCTTGAGAATCACTTTCATGTTTATCCCTCACTTTTCACCGGAAAACCGGTGCAGTTCTTGTTCTTATAGTATAGCGCATTTGTCGCATTTGGGCAAGAGGAAGCTGTGCCAGTCAGACGGTGGGGAGCTTTCCACGCAAATGCAACGGGCCATCCATTGCCCGCCCTACCACCTGCGGTGGCAGGGACCCACCCTCCGGATCATTTGCTTAGGAAACTCCCCGCCGTCCTACCGGAAAATGCATCTAGCCGGTCTGAACGCCGGAAGTCTCTCCGAGGACCGTCCGCTGGGGTGGGACCCTGTTGCCGCAGGCAATAGGGCGGGCGATGGAATGGCCCGATTCGTGTCCGAGGAGAAAGCTTCCGGCGTTCCTTACCCTAACTCCTTCTCCGCCACGCTCAGGGCCACCTCAATGACCTTGTCCATATCATAGTACTTATATTCACCCAGACGGCCGCCGAAGATCACGTTCTGCTCGGCATCGGCCAGCTTCTTGTACTCGGCGTACAGGGCGCCGTTCTTTTCGTCATTGACGGGGTAGTACGGCTCATCGCCCTTTTTCCACTCGGCGCTGTACTCGCGGCTGATGACCGTTTTGGGCTGGGTGCCGAACTCAAAGTGCTTGTGCTCAATAATGCGGGTGTAGGGAGTCTCGGCATCGGTGTAGTTCACCACGGCGTTGCCCTGATAGTTGTCGGTGTCCAGCACCTCGGTCTCAAAGCGGACGCTGCGGTACTGCAGGGCACCCAGCTTGTAATCGAAGTAAGCGTCCACCGGGCCGGTGTAAACTACCTTTTCGGCCAGAGCGTTCAGTGCTTCCCGGTCCGCCAGGTAGTCCACGCCCAGGCGCACCTCGGTGTCACCCAGCATTTTTTCCACCATGGCAGTGTAGCCGCCATTGGGAATGCCCTGGTACAGCGCATTGAAGTAGTTGTCATCGTAGGTGAAGCGCACCGGCAGGCGCTTGATGATAAAGGCCGGCAGCTCGGTGCAGGGGCGGCCCCACTGCTTGCCGGTGTAGCCCTTGACGAGCTTTTCGTAAATGTCGGTACCCACCAGGCTGATGGCCTGCTCTTCCAGGCTCTGCGGGTCGGTAATGCCGGCCTCTGCCTTCTGCTGCTCGATCTTGGCCTTGGCCTCGGCCGGGGTCACCACGCCCCACATTTTATTGAAGGTGTTCATGTTGAAGGGCAGGTTGTAGATCTCGCCATGGTAGTTGGCCACCGGGCTGTTGGTGTAGCGGTTGAACTCTGCAAACTGGTTCACATACTGCCACACAGCCTTGTTGTTGGTGTGGAAGATGTGGGCGCCGTAGCGGTGCACATTGATGCCTTCCACCGGCTCGGTGTAAATGTTGCCGGCAATGTGGTCGCGCTTGTCGATGACAAGGCACTTTTTGCCAGCCTTTTTGGCTTCGTGTGCAAACACGGCACCGTACAGGCCTGCGCCTACGATCAGATAATCATACTGTTTCATCTTCAAAACCCTTTCTGTGTTCAAGCATCCTCGACCGCGCTCTTTTTCTGCGATGCCCAATACTGGTCAATGGCAGTCTCAATGCGGGCGCGTGCCGCCTGCGGGGTAATATGTTTGAGCTGTGCCGCCGCCATGGTCTGATGACCGCCGCCGCCCAGGGATTCCATAATGATCTGCACGTTCACAGCGCCCAGGCTGCGGGCCGAGATATTCACCCCGGTGCCCACCTGTACCGCCACAAAGCTGGCATCCACGCCCTGAATGGTCAGCAGGTCGTTGGCGGCCTGTGCCACCGCCACCCGGGCTTCGGGTGCCACTTCGCCGCCCACCGAAATGGCACAGTTCTTGTACATCTGTGCCGCTTCCACCAGGGCCGCCTTGGCATTGTACTCCACCATGGTCACATCAAACAGCTGGCGCACCCGCTCGGTCTCGGCACCGTAGCGGCGCAGAGCGGCTGCCGCTTCAAAAGTGCGCACACCGGTGTGCAGGGTAAAATCGCGGGTATCCAGCATAATGCCGGACAGCAGGCCTTCGGCTTCCACACGGTTGGGCTTGTCGTCCCGCTCGCCCACGTACTGCAAAAGCTCGGTGACCAGCTCGCTGGCCGAAGACGAATACGGCTCGTGGCAGACCAGCGCCGGGTTCTCAATGTACCCCACGCCCTTGCGGTGATGGTCGATGACAGCCACCTTGCCGCATTTTTCCAGAATGTCTTTGCTTTCCACCAGGCCTACCTGGTATGTATCCACCACGATGCACAGTGTCCGTTTGGAGATGATGGGCAGTGCATCCTTCGGGTCAATAAAATCGTCCTTCTGGCCCGCTTTGCACAAAGCATCAATCAGGCTGCCCGCCAGGGTGGCGTCCCGCCGGACGGCGATCACAGCCGGAACATCGCAGATCTTGCAAATGCGCAGCATGCCCTCGGCCGAGCCAATGGCGTCCAGATCGCTCATGCGGTGGCCCATGATGACCACATGGTCCGCTTCCTTGATCAGCTTGACCAGCTGATCCGCCACAATGCGGCTGCGCACCTTGCTGCGCTTTTCCACGCCGTGGCTCACGCCGCCGTAAAAGGTAAAGCCGTCCGGCGTCATTTCGGCCGCCTGGTCACCGCCGCGTCCCTGCGCCATATCCAGCGCCTGCACGGCCATATCCTGGGCTTCCCGCAGGGTTTTGGCCCCGCGCCCGATGCCGATGGACAGCGACAGATTCACGCTGGGGTCCAGGGAACGGATCTTGTCCAGCACATCGTAGCCGCGTTTGGCAAACTGCTCCAGCTGGCGTTCTTCCACCACGGCAATGTAGCGGCCGCTGGCCACGCGGCGCAGAAAGCCGCTGCCCCGGCCGATCATATCTTCCAGAATGCGGTTGATGCCCTCCAGCAGGCGGGCACGTTCGCTGTCCAGCATGTCGCCGAACACATCGTCGTAGCCGTCCACTAGGAACACCAGGTACCCCGGGCGGCTGGCCTTGTACTCCGCTTCCACCCGGCGCAGCTCGGTTTCTTCGTTCAGCACCAGCAGGGTCATGCTCTCGGCATTGCCGGGCACTGTGGAGCTGTGCACGCTCCAGGCACCGTCTGCCAGGATCAGCAGCTGGCCCGCCTGGGTGCGGCATTGCTGCAGGTCCAGCCCGGGCAGCACCTTCTGCACCCGGCTGGTCAGCAGGTCGGTGCCGCCCAGAATACGGGTGCGGAACTGTGCGTTGTACCACAGCACCGTCTCGCCGGAGAGCATGGCCGTCGGCTGCGAGAGCGGTTCCAGGCTGAATTTTGTTTTGGATTTTTCAAAGCTTCCGCCGCACATCCAGCGGGCCACCCAGCGGCGCAGCCGATAGCGGAACGCCACCATGCAGATGCCCCACAGCACGGCCAGTGCTAGCAGCACCGGCCACAGCTTGGGGCGCTGGACCAGCAGTACCAGCACCAGCAGTGCACACAGCACGGCCAGGCCTGCCGTCAGCATCTCCATGGTCCATCTTGGTTTCTGTTTCATGAGCGTTCTGCCTCCTGGTCAAATGCTGTGCTGCCGCCCAGCGGCGGGGTACCCGGGTCAGACCTCCATCAGGATGGGAAGGATCATCGGGCTGCGCTTGGTGCGCCGGTAAATATAGCTGCTCAGTGCCTCACGCACCCGGGTCTTGACGCTGTTCCAGTCCCGCACGTGCTCTTCCACGCAGCGGTCCAGGGCGTTTTCCACAATGCTCTGGGCACCGTCCATCAGGCTCTCGTTCTCACGCACGTACACAAAGCCGCGGCTCACCAGGTCCGGCCCGGCCAGCACCTTACCGGTCTTGCTGTCCACGGTGGCCACAATGATCACCAGGCCATCCTCCGACAGGTGCTTGCGGTCCCGCAGGACCACATTGCCCACATCGCCCACGCCCAGGCCGTCCACCATGACGGCACCGGCGGTTACCGGCTCACCCAGCTTGATCTCGTCCCGGCTCAGGATCACGTTGGAGCCGTTCTCCGCGATCAGGATATTGCTGGTGGGAATGCCCAGGCTGGCCGCCGTGAGGGCGTGCTTTTTGAGCTGTTTGTACTCGCCGTGCACCGGCAGGAAATACTTGGGGTTGGTCAGGGTGAGCATCAGCTTCTGCTCCTCCTGGCAAGCGTGGCCGGACACATGCACATCGTACATGCTCTCGTAGATCACCTCTGCGCCCAGCAGCAGCAGGCCGTTGACGATCTTGGTCACGCTCTTCTCGTTGCCGGGGATGGGGTTGGCCGAAATGATGATAAAGTCCCCGGGGCCGACCCGCACCTGGCGGTGGCTGCAGGATGCCATGCGGGAAAGTGCGCTCAGCGGCTCGCCCTGGCTGCCGGTGGTGATCAGCACCACCTGCTCCGGCGGGTACTGGTTCAGCTCGTCCACGCTGATCAGGGTGCCCTCCGGGATGTGCATATAGCCCAGCTCCTGGGCCATGGCCGTGTTGTTGACCATGCTGCGGCCGCTGAAGGCCACCTTGCGGCCATCCTCCACGGCCAGATCAATGATCTGCTGCACGCGGTAGATGTTGGACGCAAAGGTTGCAATGATGATGCGCTTGTTGCGGGCGCGGGCAAACAGACTGCGCACACCGGCGGCCACCTTCTGCTCCGTTGCCGTAAAGCCCGGGCGCTCGGAGTTGGTGGAGTCGCTCAGCAGGGCCAGCACGCCGCGCTGACCGTACTCGGCCAGGGTGGCCAGGTCGGTCACGCCGCAGGCCAGCGGGGTGTAGTCGATTTTGAAGTCGCCGGTCTGGATGATGGTGCCCGCCGGGCTGTCGATGGCAAAGGCCACCGAGTCCGGGATGGAGTGGTTCACATGGATCGGCTCCACAGTAAAGCAGCCCAGCTTGATCTTTTGTTTGGGGGTGATCTCCACAAACTTCGTCTTGCCTGCCAGGCCGAACTCTTCCAGCTTGTTCTTGATCAGGCCGCAGGTCAGGCGGGTGCCGTAAATGGGCAGGTCGATCTTCTGCAGCAGATACGGAATGCTGCCGATGTGGTCCTCGTGGCCGTGGGTGATGAGCAGGCCCTTGATCCGGTCCTTGTTCTGCACCACAAAGGTGAAATCCGGAATCACCATGTCCACGCCGTACATGTCGCTGTCCGGAAACACCAGGCCGCAGTCCACAATGATCATGTCGCCGTTGCACTCGTACACGGTCATGTTCTTGCCCACTTCGCCCAGGCCGCCCAGCGGATAAATGTGGATGGGCACAGCGGCCTCCTTGGGCTGCTGCGGGCGGCGGGGGCGCCGGTTGTAATACGGGCGGCGGGTGGTGCGGGGGCGTTTTTCCCCTGCAGGTGCATTGGCTGCGCCGGATGCTGCATTCTGCCTGGTTTGTGCCGCTGCGCGGGTATTTTCTTTCGTCTGAGCCATTCTTGACCTCCAAAATAATAATGGCAGCGCCCGCCGTTCCCCTGCCGGGGCCAGCTGCGCTTTGCACGGGGAAGCACCTTGAACCAATCGCATCGGCTCCCCTTGGATGCACCGTATAGAATTTTTTGTCAGCGTGCTTTTTGCACGGCTGTTTGTTCCGTAAGAATCTGTCTGCCCGTACCAGTCCATCTGCTCGATGCGACCGCGGCTTTTCTGCGGGAACCCCTGAGCGCACGCCCATGGTGCGCCCCTATACGCATTTTGTTACAACAAGTATAGTATTTCCCGGCCTTTTTGTCAATTCCAAGGTTTGGCAGGCAGGCCCTGCGCTATACATTGGCTCTTGACATCCCCGCCAAAATAGCGCTAAATAAAGGTACTATCTTTCCAAAGGAGAACCCCATGAAGCAGATTGAAGTCTACACCGATGGTGCGTGCAGCGGCAACCCCGGCCCGGGCGGCTGGGGGGCGGTGCTGCGCTACCGTTTCAATGGCAAGGTCTACGAAAAGGAGCTGAGCGGCGGCGAGGACAGCACCACCAACAACCGCATGGAGCTGACCGCCTTCATCGAGGCGCTGCGCCAGCTCAAGGAGCCGTGCGAGGTACGGCTGTGCTCCGACAGCCAGTACGTGATCAACGGGCTGGAAAAAGGCTGGGCCAAAGGCTGGAAGCGCCGGGGCTGGAAAAAGTCCGATGGCTCCCCTGCCCTAAACCCGGACCTCTGGGAGCAGGCACTGCAGCAGGAAGCCCGGCACAAGATCACCTACGTCTGGGTCAAAGGCCACGCAGGCCACCCGGAAAACGAACGCTGCGACCAGCTGGCCGTGGCCCAAAGCAAAGCACATGGCGGGAGGCAGGGAACATGAACGACACATTTTTGCCTGGCAGCGGGTTTGACACCTACGAGAGCCAGGACAAGGTCCTGGTGCAGATGGACGGCAGCACGGCCTGCGCCGTGGCGGTGCGCATTTTGCAGCAGCAGGGGTTCGCGGTGGCCGGTGCCGCCGTGCGCCTGGCCGCAGAGCAGGCCGCACAGGCCGAAGCCGCCAAAAAAGCTGCAGAAGCCCTGGGCATCGAGTGCATCGTGCTGAACGCCGAAGCACTGGCCGGGCAGGATGCAGCTGCCCTGGGCGAGGGCGGCACACCGCTGTTTGCCGCCCTGCTGACGGCTGCCGACAAGCTGGGAATGCAGTATGTGGCAACGGCCCACCGCGCCCGGATCGAGACCGGTATGGACGGGGTGCACACCGTCTGCCCCGCTGTAGATGCCGCGCAGGACGAGAGCACACAGCTTTCTGCTCTGCCGCAGGAAACGCTGGCCCGCCTGCTGCTGCCGCTTGGCGAATTTACCGCCGCCGATGTGCAGGAAATGGCAGAGGAGTTTAAAATCTGAAAAATAGCTGCAAAAAAGCGCTGTGTCGTTTGCACGATACAGCGCTTTTTTATAATCTTCAGTTCTGCGGATGGACGATATCGCGCCAATCCAGGTCGCCGCGCTCCAGGCCGTGGATCAGCACCTCGGCCGTGGCAATGTTGGTGGCCATGGGAATGTTGTGCACATCGCACAGGCGCAGCAGGGTCATTTCGTTCGGCTCACTGGGCTTTGCGTTGATGGGGTCGCGGAAGAACAGCAGAAGGTCAATTTCGTTGCAGGCAATGCGGGAAGCGATCTGCTGGTCGCCGCCCTGCACACCGGCCAGGAAACGCTGCACCTGCAGCCCGGTTGCTTCCGCAATCAGCTTGCCCGTTGTACCGGTCGCTACCAGCTTATGCTGGCTCAGAATACGGCAGTAAGCCGTACAGAACTGAACCATCAACTCCTTTTTGGAGTCATGCGCAATCAGTGCAATCGTCATCCGTTACCCTCTCCTCTGCTGAAACAATTTCCATAAAAAGTAAAAAGTCCTTTGTAAAAAATAATATCACAAAACCCGATCTTTTACAACTGGTTTTTATACATATTATTCAATTTTGTTTTCAAATTCCGCCGCCAGGCATTCAAATTGACGTTTGTGCGTTCATCCATCCGTTCACTCGGTTGCCTGCTCCGCGTCCGGCTGCTGTGCTGCAGCATCCTCTGCCGCAGCATTGGTGCTGTCCTCTTCCGTGTCGTCTGCACCGGCAGCATCCTGTGCCGCCGTGAGCGGGTTGACGTAGGGTTCCACTTCCAGCGTACCGTCCTTCATGGCAAAGTAGGCGTTGGCAATGTCCACCACCAGGTCGCCGGTGCGGGCACCGTAACCGCCGTACTCGATGCTGATGCCAATGGCGATCTGCGGGTCATCCGCCGGGAGATACGCGATCATCATAGCGTTCAGGTAGTGCTTGCCCGGGGCATAGGTCTCGCTGCGCTGAGGAGTGCCGGTCTTGCAGGCAATGGCGATGGGATAGCTGGAAATTTTGCCGCTGATGGTGCTGGCCACCTGGCTCATGCCCTGCCGCACCAGCTCAAAGGTAGTGCCGTTGTCCTCGATCACGTCCATGACCTCGGGCTGGGTCTCCTGCAGCACCTCGCCGGTGTTGGAGTCCAGAATAGCCTTGACAAAGTGGGTGCGGTACCGCACGCCATTGTTGGCCAGCGTGGCTGCATAGGTTGCCAGCTGAACGGGCGACACCACCGTGTTGCCCTGGCCGATGGCGGCCTGCACATCCAGCGAAGCCGTGTAGTTTTTGTCGTTCTTGGTGGTCAGGCGGCCCAGTGCCTCGCTTACCTCCACACCGGTGCGCTGGCCCAGGCCCAGTTTGTAGGCATAGGCATCGTACACATCGCTGGTCAGGCGGCGTCCCACATCGTAGAAGAAGATGTTGCAGCTCCACTTGATGGCCGTAACCACATCAATGTTGCCGCTGTGGCCGTGGCGGGTGCACTTGGGGTGGTAATCCTTATAATAGTTGTACACGCCGTTGCAGTACACGGTGGAATACTGGTTGATCAGGCCGCTGTCCAGTGCCGCCACCGCCACCGAGGGCTTGAAGGTGGAACCGGGCGTGTACAGGCCCTGCAGGGCACGGTTGAACAGCGGCAGGCTTTCGTCCTGGCTGTACTCGGTGTAGTTGGTGGCGTACAGGTTCTGATCGTAGCTGGGGTAGTTGGAGGATGCCAGCACGCTGCCGTCCTTTACGTCCAGCACTACCACCGCACCGGCGGCTGCCTTCATGGTGCCGGTATTGTACACCCGGTTGATCATGTCGATGTTGTCAGCCAGGGCCTTATCCACCGCCCGCTGGAAATCGCTGTTGATGGTCAGCTGAATGGTGTGGCCCGGCTCCGGCACGGTGGTCAGCTGAGTGTCCACGATCACGCCGTCCGAGTTGCAGGTGATGGTTTCCACGCCATCCTTACCGCGCAGCTCGTCCTCGTAGGCCGATTCCAGACCCGAAATGCCGATCACATCGTTCATGCTGTAGCCTTTTTCCTTCAGCGGATAGGTCACCTGGCCGTTTTCATCGGTGATCTTCCACTTTTCGGCGGTGATCTTGCCCACACGCCCCAGCACAGCGGGCACAATGTCACCCTGCTCATAGCTGCGGGTGCTGGTCTCCACGATCTCCACGCCGGGCAGCGAAAGGCTGTTTTCCTTGATGGTGGCCACCGTCACATCGCTGACGTTTTCTGCCATGACAAAGTTGTTCACGTTGGAAAAGGCCTGCCGGTCCATCTCATAGTGGATTCCCGCCAGCACCCGCTGCCAGTGCAGCGGCAGGCTCTGCAGGTTGTTCTTTTCCACCAGCATCTCCATCACATCGTTGGCGGTGGCATACTGCTGCAGGCCCAGGTTCTCCTTCATGTCTGCCAGCTGTTTTTGGTCGCTGGTGCTGGATGCATCATCGGTAAAAGTGTAGTTTCCGGCAGCATCCGGCTCGCTGATCAGCAGGGTGTCGTTCCAGCTTTCGCCGTTTTTCTGCAGCAGCTCCACAATGCGCTGCAGCATTTCGTCCAGATCCTCATCGCCCATCAGCAGCTTGTTGAGCACCACGTTATGGCTGGTGGTGCTGGACGCGATCCGCTTGCCGTTGCTGTCCACAATGTCCCCACGTGCTGCCGTGACCGTAAACTTATAGTCTGTGGTGTTCACCGCACGGGCCTTGAAGTCATCGCCGTTGACCAGCTGCAAAAAGATCAGCCGCAGCGCATACAGGCCCATGACCAGGGCCGCCGCAGCAATGAGCAGCACCATCCGGCGCATGACCGTTTTTCGTTCGTTTTGGTTCATCCGCGTATCCTCCGGCGCTCAGACCACGCCGTTGTCGATCTTGAATTCGGTGTAGAGCCACCGTACCACAAAAAATTCCGCCAGAGCCGGCAGCACCGTCAGGGCCGCCGAGGGCAGCACAAACAGCAGGTAGCGCTGCGCCGCGCCGCTGTAGCCCGGCATGTAGTAAAAGAACAGCCAGTCACAGGAAAGCACCAGCAGCGCTGCTGCCGCGCAGATCACAACAAAGTTGCCCGGGGCACTTTGCAGGTACAGCTGCACCAGCACGCCCACGGCAAAGCAGATCACCATGATCTCCAGCGCCAGCATACCCACAGTGCGCCCGGCGGTGTAGTCCCACAGCAGGCCGCACACCATGCCGAACAGTGCCCCGGCAAACTCGCCCTCAAACACGGCCACTGCCAAGCACAGGGGCAAAATGAACAGCGGTTTTGCTGCGCCGAATTGAAAAAGGCCCGGTGTGGTCTGCAGGGCAGCGCACACAAACAGCGCCAGGACATAGCAGACCCACTTCAGGACCTGGCTGCGGCTGCGCTTGCGGCGTGATTCCATACAAGAGCCTCCTTAATACTCGGTAATGATAAAAACATGCTTGACCGTGCGGGGGTCTGCGCCCGGCTTGACCACCGCAATAGAGGACTTGCCGCTTTGTTCCGGCACCACTTCCTGCACGGTGCCCACCAGCAGATCCGGCGGGAACACGCCGCCCAGGCCGGTGGTGATCACCTGATCGCCCTTGCGGCTCTCGGCGTTGCGGTCCAGGTTGGTCAAAGCGCACAGGCCGTCTGCCGCGTAGTCCGCACTGCCGTTGAGGATGCCGTTTTCCCGCGTGCGGGACACCACGACAGCCGCATTGAAGCTGGGGTGCAGAATGGTCATTACCTTGCAGCTGGTGGCATCGGCTTCCACCACCATGCCCAGCAGGTAGCCCCGGTCGCTGATGATGGCGTCATTCACCGCCACACCGTCCGTTGTGCCTTTGTCCAGTGTAAAGCCGCCGAACTCATCCAGCGGGTCGCGCCCGATGACAAAGCCGGAAACATAGGTCATTTCGGCGTTTTTATCCTGAATGCGGGCCAGCGCCTTGTAGGCTTCGTTCTCGGCCTTCATGCGGTCGTAGTCCACCATCTGCTGGCGCAGCTCGGCGTTTTCCTCTTCCAGCAGCTCGTTCTGCGCAATCACGCTGTCCAGGCTGGTGTACTTTTCCCACACCGAAGCCACCTCGCTGCTGATGGAAGCCGTCAGCTTCTGCAGCGGGGTCAGCGCCACGCTGAGCAGCTCCTGCGGGGCAGCTGTCAGGCGGCCGTTGGCACCGGCATAGGCCATGATGCCCACCAGAAACACCGCCACAACCACCAGGAGCTTGAATTTCCAGGTATCAAAAAAATCCTTCAAGGGGTCCCCTCCTGTCCGGGAGCGCACCTGCACCGATCCTGTACGATAAAAAAGCGCGGACAGCCGTGCCATCCGCGCAAGGAATCTTGTTTGCAGCGGAAAACAGCGCAGGTGCAACGTAGAAAGCTTTTCCGCAATAGATTGTCACTTACATGTGGCCGCCATCGGTGTCCAGCACATCGTGCAGCACGTCTACATGGTCCAGCACCGCACCGGCACCCTTGGCCACGCAGTCCAGCGGGTCCTCCGCAATGTGTACGTCAATGCCGGTCTCGCTCTGGATCAGCTGGTCCAGGCCGCGCAGCAGGGCGCCGCCGCCGGTCAGGGTGATGCCGCGGTCGATGATGTCGGCGCTCAGTTCCGGCGGGGTGCGCTCCAGCGTTTCCTTGATGGCACTGGTGATCTTTACCAGGCATTCCAGCAGTGCTTCGCGCACATCCTCGCTGTGCACCACAATGTTCTTGGGCAGGCCGTCCACCAGGTTGCGGCCCTTGATCTCCATGGTCATCTCCGGGTCCAGCGGATAAGCGGAACCGATCTCGATTTTGATCTGCTCGGCGGTGCGCTCACCGATGAGCAGGTTGTACTTGCGCTTGATGAAGGCAATGATGGCCTGGTCGAACATATCGCCGGCCATGCGCACGCTGCGGGAGGCCACGATGCCGCCCAGCGAGATCACGGCGATCTCCGCCGTGCCGCCGCCGATGTCCACGATCATGCTACCGGTAGGCTCGCTGATGGGCAGGCCCGCGCCAATGGCGGCTGCCATCGGCTCCTCGATCACCGACACCTGACGGGCACCGGCCTTCAGGGTGGCTTCACGCACCGCACGGCGCTCCACCTCAGTCACGCCCGAGGGAATGCAGATGACCACGCGGGGGCGGGAGAACATGCTGTTGCCGCAGGCCTTCTTCAGAAAGTTTTCCAGCATGTTTGCCGTAATGTCAAAATCGGCAATGACGCCGTCCTTCAGCGGGCGCACCGCTACGATGCTGCCGGGGGTGCGGCCGATGACAGCCTTTGCCTCGGCACCCACACAGCGCACCTCATCGGTC
>CAVIXY010000026.1:7689-10183 GCA_963646665.1 Bacteroides sp. CAG:545 | reverse complement strand
GTCTTGGTGTCCACCGCCACCACAGACGGCTCCCGCATGATGATGCCCTTGCCCTTCATATAAACCAGGGTATTGGCGGTACCCAGGTCAATGCCAACGTCCTTCGACAGAAAACCCATTGTTCCAAATCTCCTTATAATCTTCCGATAAATCTATCCCTCAACGCCTGGCAGATGCACGGAATGCACCGCCCTTCGCAGAATAACACGCTATTATTATAGCCCCAAGCGGGCATTTTCTCAAGCGTTTCGCTCAGGTTTGTTTCATTTTTCTATTTTTTCACACAAAACGTTCCAACAGCTGTACAGTACGGCTGAGCGGCAGGCCCATAATGGTGTAGTAATCGCCCTCGATACGGTCCAGCCACAGGGCGGCGCGGCCCTGAATGGCATAGGCTCCGGCCTTATCGTAGGGTTCCGCCGTTGCGGTATAGCGGTCGATCTCCTCTTCCGGGATGGGGAAAAACCGCACTTTGCAGCTGTCCACAAAATGCTCCACATGGCTGCCGCAGGCAATGCACACCCCGGTATGTACTTCGTGAACGGCACCGGACAGCGCCCGCAGCATCCGTTTGGCATCCTCCACGCTGTGGGGCTTGCCAAACACCTCGCCGTTCACGTCCACCACAGTATCGCAGCCGATGACCACCGCATCCGGATGGTCCTTGGCCACAGCAAGGCACTTGCCGCAGGCCAGCTGTTCCACCAGCAGGGCCGGGGTAGCAGCGGTGACCGTGCTTTCGTCAAAGTCGCTGACGCAGACGGTAAAATCAGTGGTGTACAAGGAAAGCAGTTCCCGGCGGCGGGGGCTGCCGGAGGCTAAAATCAACTTCATAGCATTCATCTTTCTTTTCGGCATCCTCGCCCTCTCCGTCATGCTGACGCAATGCCACATTCCCCACTCTGTCGCTTACACGACATCTCTCCCCGGCCGGGGAGAGCCCTTCCTCAAAGGGAGAGGTCTTGGCATAAAGATAAACTTTGCATGGACTGCCAAGGGCTCCCCCTTTGGGGGAGCTGGCAAAACCGGAAGGTTTTGACTGAGAGGGCGAGCTAGTTTACTTTCCCGTCGAGCCAAAGCCGCCCGCACCGCGGGTGGTGTCGTCCAGCTCCTCCGCCTGCACAAAAGCAGCCGTGTACACCGGGGCGATGCACAGCTGTGCCACCCGCTCCCCGGGCTGGATGGTGTAGGCTTCCTTGCCCAGGTTGACCACGGGCACTTTCAGCTCTCCGCGGTAGTCGCTGTCCACCACGCCTACGCCGTTGGCCATGCACAGGCCGTGCTTGATGGACAGGCCGCTGCGGGCGTACACCAGCGCCACGCTGTGGGCACCGGGCAGCTCAATGGCCAGGCCGGTGGGTACCAGCACTCGCTCCATAGGCTGGACGGTCAGCGGCTCGTCCAGCACAGCGCACAGGTCGGCAGCGGCAGAGCCGGGGGTGGCATAGGCGGGCACCTTGGCCCGCGGGTCCAGTACCTTATATTTTACAGTGATGGGTTCCATAGTATACCTCTCAATTTGTTCCCTTAAAATACAGTCCGCGTGTGAAATCTTCTTCAAACGGTGCATGAACACGGATCATGTTCAGGATCTTTGCCGCTTCCTCGCGGGATTCCAGTGTAAAGTAGGCCACGCCGTAATCCACGGCCAGCGCACCGGGCTTATCGCCCATATAGATGGGCACGGGGTTATAGATGGTGCGCATTCCCAGGCCGCACCGCACCGGGAACTTTTTGGCCTTGCGGTCGGTCAGCTCGCCGGTTTTGTCGCAGTGGGCGCAGTCGTGAATGTTCTGCAGCGGGCAGGCCCGGGTGAGCATGAGGGGCATGTGGCCGTAGATCATCACGCCCGTGGGCACCGGCCTGCCATCCTTTACAGGGGCAATGGACGCAATGTCGCTGTCCTTCACTTCCGGCAGAATGAGCAGGCTGTTCAGTCCCCGATCTGCATAAAACTGCGCAGCCACGTTGTTCGTGATGTTCAAGCCAAAACCGCCGGACAGTGGCAGGCCCCGGCACAGCCGCAGGTGGGCAATGTTGCCGGCCTCGTAGCCCGCAAAGCCTGCGTCCTGGGTGGCCGCAATGCGGCGGGCGGTATCCTGTTCCAGCGCACCGAACATGGCCCGGGGCAGCTCCAGAATGGTCTTGCTGCGCCACTCCCGGGGCACACGGTCCGCCTGGGCAATGGGCAGGATCAGATATTCCACCCCGCTCAGGGCCTGTTCCGGCACCTGATCCCAGCGCTCGAACCGGGCGCGCAGAGTGCGGTGGGGCGGCAGCGTGCGCTGCGGCAGGGCCGGCACATGCTCCTCGGTGGTGGGCCAGGGACGCAGCACTTCCCGCTTTTGCAGCAGGGCATCCAGCGCTTCGCGGCGCAGCTCATTGACCGTGCTGCCGGGCACAAACCACGGCCCGCCGTCCATTTCCACGGTGATTTCTGCCGCTTCAAAGGGGGTGCCGCCGGTCTTGGCCAGGCTGCGGCGCAGGCTCTCGG
>CAVIXY010000026.1:0-7638 GCA_963646665.1 Bacteroides sp. CAG:545 | reverse complement strand
GGTGAGCTTCTCGCCGCCCTCTTCGATCTCCAGCTTCATCCGCACCGGCATCCGGGAGCGCTCCCGGCGGTAGAGTTCGCGCAGCATGGGCAGCGTCTTTTTGGTCAGTTCGGTGTCCGCCTCGCTGCGCACACCGAACATGGTGCCGTCAATTTTTCCGTCCAGGTAGCCGGAAGTGAACCCGGAGCGGCTGAAGGCATTCTTCAGCAGGTCCCGGTCGTAGGCGCGGCCTTCGCGGCCTGCCAGGCAGGCACTGACCGCTGCCGCCACGTATTCCGGCGTGCGCAGACGGCCTTCGATCTTGGCTGATGCCACACCCAGCGCCTGCAGCTTGTCCAACTTGTCAATGACCGAGTTGTCCTTGAGGGACAGGTGGTGCAGACGGCCCGGCTTGCCTTCCGGCAGGGCATTGGCTTCAAACGGCAGGCGGCAGGGGCCAGCACAGGAGCCGCGGTTTCCGCTGCGACCGCCCAGAAAAGCCGACATGTAGCACTGGCCGCTCATGCTCATACACAACGCGCCGTGCACGAAGCACTCGGTCTCAATGCCGCAGTGCTTCGTGATGTGCTCCACCTCGGGCAGGCTCAGTTCGCGGGCCAGCACCACCCGGGTAAAGCCCAGTTCTTTCAGTTCCAGTGCGCCCTGCAGGGTATGCACGCTCATCTGGGTGGAGCCGTGCCGGGGCAGCTGCGGGGCAATTTTGCCGATGAGGGTCGCCACCGCCAGATCCTGGCAGATCACGGCATCGGCCCCGCTGGCAGCCACCGCCCGGATGGCCTGTTCCAGATTCTGCAGCTCGGTGCCGTACACGGTGGTGTTCAGCGCCACATGCACAGCCACGCCCCGGGCATGGCAGAAGCGCACGGCCTCCTTCAGGCTCTCCGCATCAAAATTTCCGGCTCCCGTGCGGGCGTTAAAGCCCGAAAAGCCAAGGTATACCGCATCCGCACCGCTGAACACTGCAGCCCGGAGCATCTCTTCACTGCCCACCGGGGCAAGGATCTCGATCTTCGCCATAATTCTCCTTTATTATATAAGGTATCCCTCAGCTGTTTTCCGGTTCCGCGGCGGCCGCCTGGGCTGCCTGTTCGGCCCGTTCTTCCCGGCGGGTCTCGCGGCGGCGCTCCTTGGCCAGCTGCTCCCGCAGAGCAGCGGCTTCCCGGCGCAGCACCTCGTTTTCAGCCTTTGCCTTGTCCTCGGCCAGCTTGGCCCGGGTGGCATCCGCAATGTAATCCTGGATCTGGCTGCGCATGTTCTCGGCGCTGCCGGTGCTCTTGCGGTATTCGTCCAGATAGTCCATGGCGCAGAACACCGCCGCCTTGGTCACCGAAAGGTTTTCGTTTTCGTCCAGCAGTTTTGTAATGTCCTCATCCAGCTTTTTGGCCAGAGAAAGGATGTATTTTTCCGAGTCAGTCGTTGCAATGGCATACGGCGTCCCCGCGATATTCACCCGTACTTTGTTGACCATGGTTCAATTCCCCTTTTATCCATTTCCGCCCGGCTGCGGGCGGTTATTTCCTGTTTTCCGGTAGAAACGGCACCGTTTCCGGGAACGTTTCAGTGTCTTGACATCTGCCGGATCGAGTTTCCCGGCACATTACTCCCGGAGTTACCCGCTGCAAAGCCCGCCCGGGCCGCAGAGCGGTGCTTTTTTCCTCCCCTTATTATAATATAAACGTGCGCGAAGAAAAAGTGGAATTTTTGAATTTTCAGCATATTTGTCAGAAAGTTGGTTTAAAAAATGGCAGTTACGGAAAAAAACACCGGATTCCTTGCATTTGCCAAATCTTCATATTATAATAGCTTTGTTATGTTGGCAGCCTGTATCAGAGAGGGAAAGTACCTGCTGCCGTGAAATCATTCAAGAAACTTAACAATTCATGCACTTATGCGGATAGGAGTACAGTTATGACATCGAAAGAATTTGGTAAAATTCTTCAGGACAAGCTGACCAGCGAATACGGCGTGGAGCTGAGCGTGGCCTCCAAGCAGCAGATCTACCGGTCCCTTGCACTGATCTGCCGCCAGATGATGAGCGAGAACCACAAAAAGTTCCAGTCCAAGGCCATTGGCACCGGCACCAAGCAGGTTTATTACCTCTGCATGGAGTTCCTGATGGGCCGCAGCCTGAAAACCAGCCTGCTGAACCTGGGCCTGGACGATGTGGCAAAGAAGGCTCTGGCCGATGCCGACATCAGCATCGACAGCATCTTTGAGGAAGAGCCGGATGCCGGCCTGGGCAACGGCGGTCTGGGCCGTCTGGCTGCCTGCTATCTGGACGGCATGGCCACCACGGGCGTGTGCGGCACCGGCTACTCCATCCTGTATGAGTACGGCATCTTCAAGCAGAAGATCGTGGACGGCTGGCAGCAGGAGCGTGCCGACAACTGGCTGCCCGGCGGTCAGGTCTGGCTGAAGAGCCACCCGGACCAGGCCGTGGAAGTGCGCTTTGACGGCGAGATCCGCGAGAACTGGGACAACGGCTTCCATTATATCCAGCACACCAACTACAACAGCGTCATGGCCATTCCCTCCGATATGTACGTGCAGGGTTATGACGGCAAGGGCGTTGCCAAGCTGCGTCTGTGGCAGGCCAAGGCACCGGACTTTGATATGTCCAGCTTCTCTCTGGGCAACTACAACACTGCCATGAGCAAGAACGCCAATGCAGAGCTGATCTCCAAGGTGCTGTACCCCAACGACAACCACGTGGAAGGCAAGATCCTGCGCCTGCGCCAGCAGTACTTCCTGTCGGCTGCTTCCATCGGCGATATCGTGCAGAACCACCTGTCCAGCTATGCAACGCTGGAGAACCTGCCCGACAAGGTTGCCATCCAGCTGAACGATACCCACCCCACTCTGGCCATCCCCGAGATGATGCGCATCCTGCTGGATGAGTGTGGCTTTGACTGGGACAAGGCCTTCGGCATCTGCCAGAAGGTGTTCTCCTACACCAACCACACCGTTATGGCCGAGGCTCTGGAAAAGTGGAATGTGGACATCTTCAAGATGACCCTGCCCCGCATCTATCAGATCGTGGTCGAGATGGACCGCCGTGCCCGCGAAGAGTTGGCCAAGGTGTTCCCCGGCGACCAGGGCAAGATCGACTATATGGCACTGATCGGTGACAACCATGTGCGTATGGCCAACATCTGCGCCTACACCTCCAACAGCATCAACGGTGTGTCCAAGCTGCACAGCGAGATCATCAAGGACAGCGTGTTCCACGACTACTACCTGTTCAAGCCCCAGGCCTTCAAGAATGTGACCAACGGCATTGCTTACCGCCGCTGGCTGCTGGCTTCCAACCCCGGCCTGTGCAAGCTGCTGGACGAGACCATTGGCGAGGACTACAAGCACGATGCTTCCAACCTGTCCAAGCTGAACAAGTTTGAGAACGACAAGACCGTGCTCAAGCGCCTGAACGAGATCAAGCTGGAGAACAAGAAGAACTTTGCCAACTACCTGTCCAAGAGCACCGGCCAGGTGATCGACCCCAACTCCATCTTCGACTGCCAGGTCAAGCGTATGCACGAGTACAAGCGCCAGCACCTGAATGCGCTGAACATCGCTGCCCAGTACCTGTACCTGAAGGAGAACCCCAACGCCGACTTCATCCCTAAGACTTATATCTTCGGCGCAAAGGCTGCCCCCGGCTACTACATGGCCAAGCAGATGATCCGCATGATCTGCAAGCTGGGCGACCTGATCAACAACGACCCCGCCGTGCGCGACAAGCTGCGCGTGGTGTACCTGGAAGAGTACTGCGTGTCCCTGAGCGAGCACCTGATGCCCGCTGCCGAAGTTTCGGAGCAGATCTCTCTGGCAGGCACTGAGGCTTCCGGTACCGGCAACATGAAGTTCATGCTGAACGGTGCCATCACCCTGGGCACCCTGGACGGCGCAAACGTGGAGATCGCAGACGCTGCCGGCAAGGAGAACGAGCTGATCTTTGGTATGCTGACCCCCGAGGTGAACAACCTGAAGCAGGTGGGCTACCATCCCAATGCCTTTATCATGGGCGATGACGTTGCCAACAACGCCCTGAATTTCCTGGAGCGCGGCTGGAACGGTGAGAACTTCCACGAAGTGACCGAGAACCTGCGCAGCAGCGACCCGTATATGGTCATGGCCGACTTCACGGATTACCGCCGTGCACAGGCCGACCTGCAGAAGCTGTATGCCGACCGTGAAAAGTGGGCACACATGAGCCTGAAGAACATTGCCAACAGCGGCATCTTCAGCGCTGACCGCTCTGTGCTGGATTACGCACACGACATTTGGTACGCTTCTCCGGTGCCCATGGGTAAGTAATAGAACCCTGTAAAATCCATCAGCCCCGGCGGCGTTTGGCCCGCCGGGGCTTTTTTGAGAAAGGACGACCGCTTTTGTCTTGTCTGTTCAATAGCTACGATCCCTATTTCAAGCAGCCCTTTGGTGCTGTGCGTGCCGGGCAGACCGTGCACCTGACCCTATGCATTCCGGAAGAACTGGGCTATGTGGACCCGCACCTGGTTCTCCAGAAGGAGGGCAAGTATGATGTGCCCGTGCACTACCGCATGAAGTTTGACGGCCAGACGCCCAAGCAGAACCACTTTTCGGTGAACGTGACCCTGGGCGATGTGGGCCTGTACTTCTATTATTTCGACCTGTACACCGACTTCCGCCGCATTGTGCGCGGGCCGGACAACTGCGGCGTGGTGAGCTGGCAGGATGGTGAAAAGTGGCAGATCACCGTATACGATGCCGGGTTCCAGTCCCCCGAGTGCATCAAGGGCAAAGTGTTCTATCAGATCTTTCCGGACCGCTTCTGCGAAGGCATTGAGAACAAGCCCATGCCTTTTCCGGACCGGCTGTACCAGGCCGACAAGCACGCCGAGCCCTTCTGGCAGCCCAACGAGACCGGCGGCCACCTGAACGAGGACTATTTTGGCGGCGACCTGGAGGGCATCCGCATCAAGCTGCCCTACCTGCACGAGATGGGCGCGGACTACATTTACCTCAACCCCATCTTCGAGGCCCACTCCAACCACCGCTACAACACGGCCGACTACCTCAACGTGGACCCGCTGCTGGGCACCAACGAGGAATTTGAGGTGCTGTGCAAAGAAGCTGCCAAGTACGGCATTGGCATTGTGCTGGACGGTGTGTTCAGCCACACCGGCTCCGACAGCCGCTACTTCAACCGCGAGGGCCGCTACGGCGAGGGCGGTGCCTACCGCGACCCCAATTCCCCCTATCGCAGCTGGTACGACTTCGACCCCAAGTATAAGGGCGGCTACCGCAGCTGGTGGGGCTTCGAGACCCTGCCGGAGGTCAACGAAGAGAATCCTTCCTATGTGGAGTTCATCACCGGCGAGGGCGGCGTGATCGACACCTGGCTGCGCCGCGGTGCCGCCGGCTTCCGGCTGGATGTGGCCGATGAGCTGCCGGACGACTTCATTGAAAAGATCCGTGCCGCCGTCAAGCGGGTCAGCCCGGAAAAGTTTTTGCTGGGCGAAGTGTGGGAAGATGCCACCACCAAGTATGGTTTTAACCAGCGCCGCACCTACCTGCTGGGCAAAGGGCTGGACAGCGTGATGAACTACCCCTTCAAGAACGCCGTGCTGGATTTTGTCAAGGGCAAACCTGCCGACCAGGCTATGGGCGAAATCTTGTCCATCTGCGAGCACTACCCTGCCCCCGCCCTGGACACCGCCCTGAATTTCCTGTCCACCCACGACACCGAGCGCGCACTGACCGTGATCGCGGACGAACCGGCCAATGGGCGGGGCCGCGAGTGGCAGAGCGGCCGCAGCGTGACCGGCGATGCCTACGAGGAAGGCATGCTGCGCCTGCGCATGGCCTACGCCATCATCTACACCCTGCCCGGCGTGCCCTGCCTGTACTACGGCGATGAGATCGGAATGCAGGGCTACCGCGACCCCTTCAACCGGGCATTCTACTGCTGGGACAGCCACGAAGAACGCCTGCGCCCGGTGCTGGCGCAGCTGGCCCAGCTGCGCCACACCTGCGAAGCCTTCCGTACCGGCGAACTTCGGGTGCTGCGGGCCGAAGGCGGCGTGCTGCACTACCAACGCGTGGGCGATTTTGAAACCGCCGAGATCATCGTGAACCGCTCGGAACACATCATTGTGGAGCCGCTGGCCTCCGGCAAGCACACCGAGGTAAACCCCATGGGCTTTACCATTGTGGTGGAAGAAAACGGCCATAACCCGGACCACAGCTATTACGATATTCAGTAATTGCGAACCCTCTCCGTCAAATCCTGCCGGATTTGACAGCTCTCCCGAGGGGCGAGCTTTACGCGCTATCCGGTAAAGCATTTCTTCATAACAAAAGTTTTGCTTGCTGCAAGCTGCTCAAAAGCTCTCCCGAAGGGGGAGCCGGCACCGAAGGTGACTGATGAGGGGAAGTAATCTTTCAATTTCGTAAAAAAGAAAAGACGGCATCGAATCGCAGCTACCCCTCATCCGTCGCTAACGCGCCACCTTCCCCCAAGGGGGAAGGCTTTTTTATGCTTTTTTACTCCTTATTTCGTTTTCTGCGCAACGTTCCAGTAAAAAACGCTTGACCTTCCCCCAAGGGGATGCCGTATAATAGCAGCATAAGGAGGGACCCGCAATGCAAATTGATCCATTCTTCTGGCTCATCGCCGCTGTGGGCTTTCTGGTTCTGGAAGCAGCCACGGTCAACATGACCTCCGTATGGTTTGCCATCGGCGCAGCTGCCGCCTTGATCAGCTGCCTGTTCACCGGCTCGTTCCGGATACAGGCCGTGATCTTTTTGGTGGTCAGCATCCTGTGCCTGCTGGCATTCCGCCCGCTGGCCGCCCGGCTGCGCACCAAACCTACCGCCACCAACGGGGACCGTGCCCTGGGCCGGGAAGCCACCGTGCTCACCCCCGTCACCTTCGACACCCCCGGCCGCGTCCGCCTGGACGGCGTGGACTGGAACGCCCGCTGCGTGACCCCCGGCGATGTTCTGGCACCCGGCAGCCGCTGCCGCGTGACCGAGATCCACAGCACCCTGCTTGTGGTTGAGCCGATCCTGACCGAAAGCCGCCAGGGCTGACGCCCTGCAGCAGACACACCCATTGAAAAAGGAGAAGCACTATGATCCCGTTCTTTCTGATCCTCGCGCTGGTCTTTGTGGTTCTGTTGGTGGTGGTCACCAACATCGTCATTGTTCCGCAGTCCATGGTCTACGTCATTGAGCGGCTGGGCAGCTACTCCGCCACCTGGTCTGCCGGCCTGCATGTCAAGATCCCGTTCGTTGAGCGCATTGCCAAAAAGGTAAGCCTGAAAGAGCAGGTCGCCGATTTTCCCCCTCAGCCGGTCATTACCCGCGACAACGTGACCATGCAGATCGACACCGTGGTGTTCTTCCAGGTCATGGACGCAAAGCTGTACACCTACGGCGTCAACCAGCCCATCGCCGCCATCGAGAGTCTGTCCGCCACCACCCTGCGCAACATCATTGGTGAAATGGAGCTGGACCACACCCTGACCAGCCGTGATGTGATCAATGGAAAGATCACCGCCATTCTGGACGAAGCCACCGATAAGTGGGGCATCAAGGTGAACCGCGTGGAAGTGAAGAACATCATTCCCCCGCGGGAGATCCAGGAAGCCATGG